>DASTAI010000240.1:0-4763 GCA_035712865.1 Solirubrobacterales bacterium | reverse complement strand
CCGTTCGATGAGATCGAGGACTACATCAACAAGACCAAGCTGCGCGACGACCAGAAGTCGGCGCTCTGGCTGATCGCCTGGTCGGCGCAGGAGCGCTCCGTGCAACGTCGAGTTGCGCACGAGGCGCTAGCCCTCAGCTAGTGCGTTGGGGTGATTGAGCACAGGTATCAGTTGACGGGAAGGCGCCAGTCCCCGCGAAGCACATCGATTGCGCGCTTGGCACGCTGAAGCGCGAGCTCTGCATCAGCGAACATCTCGATCGCGACGATCACGTCGTCTCCCGCGGTGATGACCCAGCCCATAGTCTCGGCAGACCACGTATCCCCACCACTCTCCGGGTGGCCGATCAGCATCTCGGTGAAGACGCGTTGATCGTCGAGGGCTTCGAGCTGCAGAGAATGGAGGTCCGAACCGCATGCGATCTGCTGCTCCCACCATCTGCGGAAGCCCTCATGGGCGCTGAAGTCAGCATCTTCCCCGGCGGAGACGAAGTAGACCCCCCGGTCAAGACACTGGATCGCAGCGTCGAGGTCTCGCCGCTCCAAGGCCTCGACAAAGTGCCGGACGACGACGGTTGGCATTTAAGGCGGCCCGAAGAGGGCTGCCCCGCGGCCGCGGCCGTTCGTTGAAACCTGTTCGCGCATCGCACCCCTGACAGCATCGGATTCGCACCTCTTAGGGAATGGGCTCGCAGGTGAGAGTTGCGATCAGAAACCCCGCGAACGCCGGACGTGTCCAGGCTGCAACGCGGCCGCAGACTATGTCTCACCCCCAACTCTCTCGGCTAAACGGTCAACCGGACGATCACGCCGACAGGCTGAGCATTCATTCCGTCAGGAGAGGGGCTGTCTGTCTGAAAACGCTCGCTGTAGTCGATGAAATCTGGTTCAGAGTCGAAGCTAGCTCGCCGCCGATGCCCATCCCGGTGAAGAAGCGAAAGAGAAAGAAGTACCAAGGCGCAAAGGCGAAGGCGGTTGCGACGGTGGCGAGCAAGTAGAGGACGAGCGTCGCCATGAACAGCCGTTTGCGCCCGTAGCGATCGGTCAGCTGGCCGAAGAGGAGGGCGCCGGCGCAGGCACCGGCCACATAGATCGCGGCGGCGGTGCCGATGTCCGCGCTGGTCAGGTCGATCCCGCTCCCCGCCTCGGTCAGTCGCGGCGCGATCGTGCCCACGATCGTCACCTCGAGGCCATCGAGGATCCAGACGGTCCCCAAACCGATCACGATGCGCCAGTGGAACCGCGACCAGGGCAGCCGGTCGAGCCTGGCGGGAATCTGGGTGCGGATGGTCCCGAGTGCGGCGCTCAACGGACCCTCATCCCAGGGCCGCGGGGAATCACCTCATCGCTGGGAGACCGCGGCCTCCTCCCGCGATTCCTTCGGCTGCGCAGCCTGTGCGGACTCTTCCCTGCCGTCGTCCGGTTTTGCCGCTCCCTTCGAGACCTCGAAGCCAAGCTCGCCCCCCTTGATCCCGATAGTCACGCGATCGCCGGGCTCGAGCTCGCCGGCGAGCAACATCCGGGAAAGCCGGTTCTCCACCAGACGTTGAATAGCGCGCCGCATAGGCCTCGCACCGAACTCGGGGTCGAAGCCCTCCTCGCCGAGGTGGGCGACGGCCGCGTCGGTGAACTTCGGCTCGATCCCCTGGGCCCGCAGCCGGCGACTGACCTGGTCAAGCAGGAGCCGGGTGATCTGGAGCAGCTGCTTCTTGCTCAGCGACCGGAAGACGATGATCTCGTCGATCCGATTGAGGAACTCGGGCCGGAAGCTCTGACGGAGCAGTTCCATCAGCTCCTCGTTCAGCTGATCCCAGTCCGTGCCCTCCCGTGTCTGCGCCTGGATCCGGTCCGCGCCGAGGTTGCTGGTCATGATCAGCACCGCGTGCTTGAAGTCGACCGTGCGTCCACGGGCATCGGTGAGGCGCCCATCGTCGAGGATCTGGAGCAGGGTGTTGAAGACGTCGGGGTGGGCCTTCTCGATCTCGTCGAGCAGGATCACCGCGTAAGGTCGCCGGCGGACGGCCTCCGTCAGCTGGCCCGCCTCCTCGTAGCCGACGTAACCAGGCGGGGCGCCGACCAGGCGGCTGACCGTGTGACGCTCTTGGAATTCGGACATGTCGAAGCGGACCATCGCCTCCTCATCGCCAAACAGTGCCTCGGCGAGGGTGCGCGCCAGCTCGGTCTTGCCAACCCCGGTAGGTCCGAGAAAGAGGAAGCTCCCCTCGGGCCTGTTCGGGTCGGCCAGCCCGGCCCGGGCCCGGCGCACCGCCTCGGCGATCGCCTCAACCGCCTCGTCTTGGCCCACCACCCGCTGGTGCAGCTGCTCCTCCAGCTTCATCAGTCGCTCGCGTTCCTCGGTCGTGAGCTGGGAGACCGGAATGCCTGTGGTCCGGGAGACGATCTCGGCGATGTCCTCGGGCATCACCACAGGGGCACGCTCCCGGGCCTTACCGTGTTCCTCTTCGAGTTCCGACCGCAGTTCCCCGACGCGATCCTTGATCTCATCGGCCCGCTCGTAGTCCTCAGAGGCAATCGCCTGATCGCGCTCGCGCTCCAAGCCGCGGATCTCGCTCTCGAGCGACCTGGTGTCCGGGGGCTTGGTCCTCGAGCGCAGCCGCACCCGGGCTGAGGCCTGATCCATCAGGTCGATCGCCTTGTCAGGAAGGAAGCGGTCTGGGATGTAGCGGTCGGAGAGCTCAGCGGCGGCGACGATCGCCTCCGGATCCACCCGCACGCGGTGGAAGGCCTCGTAGCGGTCCTTCAGCCCGTTGAGGATCTCGATCGCCACGTCAACCGTGGGTTCGTCGATGAGCACAGGTTGGAAGCGGCGCTCGAGGGCAGCGTCCTTTTCGATGTTCTTGCGGTACTCGTCGATCGTGGTCGCGCCGACCACGTGCAGCTCACCGCGTGCCAGCGCCGGTTTCAGCATGTTGGAGGCGTCCATCGAGCCCTCTGCGGCGCCGGCGCCGACCACGGTGTGCAGCTCGTCCATGAAGACGATGAGCTGTTCGGAGTTTTCGGTGATCTCCTCGATCACGGACTTCAGGCGCTCCTCGAACTCGCCGCGGTACTTGGTCCCGGCGACCATCCCGGCGAGGTCGAGGGCGACCAGTCGCTTGCCAGCCAGGGTCTCGGGGACCTCGTCATTGACGATCCGCTGGGCGATCCCCTCGGCGATCGCGGTCTTCCCCACTCCCGGATCTCCGATCAGGACCGGATTGTTCTTTGTCCGTCGCGAAAGGATCTCGATGGTCGTCTCGATCTCGTCCGCGCGGCCGATCACTGGATCCAGCTTGCCCTCCCGCGCCTGCTCGGTCAGGTCACGGCTGTGCTCATCGAGGCTCTTGGTCTGGCTCGCCGGCCGGCCCGCCGCCTCGCCTTCCTCGACGCCGCGGATGACCGCGCCGCGCAGCTTCGTGTGCGACGCACCGAAGCGGCGCAGCAGTGTCCCTGCCTCGGACTCCTCGTCTGTAGCGAGGGCCAGTAGCACGTGCTCGGGCCCGACGTATGAAGCGCCGAGCTCCCGAGACTCCTGGTAAGCGCCCAGCAGGGTTCCCTTCGCCTCAGGGGACAGTGAGGGGGCGACGTCAGTCCGCTCCTGCTTCGACGCCTCCTGCTCGACCTCGGCAGCCACCGCCTGGGCGTCGACATCGATCTGATCGAGGACGTGCGCGACGAGGTCGTCCTGCAGGGCCGCCCAGAGGAGGTGCTCGCTATTCAGGTCGAGATCGCCCCATTCAAGCGCCTTCTGCGCCGCCCGCTGGAGTAGCTCGCGCGTCGCGTCGCTGAAGTACTCGGTGATGTCGACCTGCTCTACGCCGGTCCGGCGGGCCGGCGATCCGCTCCGGAGGCGCTCGCCCAGCCCTCCCGGGCGGTCGATTCCTCCGCCCGGGCCTCGATCAAAGAAGTCCGAGAAGAAGTCGTCGAAGAGGCCGCGCCCTCCATAGGCGCCGCTCTCGCCTCGAACCTCCGCGAGGCAGACCTGGCAGAGGCGCTGCGTCTCCGCCCCCACTCCCGGTCGCGTCCGGCGCACCTCAGCCACAGCCGGGCGAAGGCCACACCGCTCGCAAATAACCGCCGCTTCCACTAGGGCCCTTCAGGCCCCCTTCCAGTTCTCGCCAAGCACCACCCGGCGAGGTGCTATTTGGTCGCTATCCGGAAACCGCGACGCCGAAACACGCGTGATTCACTCGAGGCCTTCGTCCGCGCGCTGCTCCTCAGGGCGATAGGCGTACGCCGCCTCGCGAACAGCCTCGTTCGTCTCCAGCCCAGCTCCCAGCGCGCCACCGATCATCGCCAGGGAGGTGGCAAGCCACGCCAGGCGGAGATAGTCGACCAGGGAAACGTCCGAGCTGAGTTCTTTGGAGAGCAGATCGGGGGTGATCAATAGACCCGCCCCGCCCAACGAGAACAGAAAGAGCGCGAGATAGAGCGATAGGACCCCGAACAGCACGGTCGCCGCGGTCGCCGCGTTGAAGAGGAGGACCTGATCCTCGGCCTTGGAAGCGCCCCGACGCTCCCAAAGGCCGTGGACCACGATCAACGAGAGCACCGTGAACGCGACTGCCAGGATTCCGATTGCGGCCAGTCGAACCGGGCCTAGGGAGGCGGAGATCCGCCAGAGGTCGGGACTCACGAGAGCGAACGCAACAGCCGCCAAGGCGGCGACCAGGGCGCGGTAGAGCCGGACCGCAAGTCGCCAGGGTCGGTTGGCGCGGACCATCCCGGTCAAGAGCCTGAGGCGCCCACCCCGCGCAAGAGCGG
>DASTAI010000239.1:0-3666 GCA_035712865.1 Solirubrobacterales bacterium | reverse complement strand
GCGGGTCGTTCGCTCTGGAGCGTTCCACACGGCACGCCGGACAGGCCCCTGGATCTGAAGTGGTCTGCAGACGCCGAAGCTGTCCTGGTCTGGTACGAAGGGATCGGCACCGAGTTGCTCGACGTTCGGAACGGCGCAAGGCTCGGTCGCTTTCCGGGGAGCGAGGTACCGAGCCCGGATCTGCGGACGAAGCTCGTCGCCACCGAGTTGAACTGGGATCTGCGACCGCTGCCCCAGCCGGCCAGCGACTCGCCTGCCGAGAGCCTCTCCAGGACGCTCAGTAAAACCGGCCTCGCGCTCGAGGGTCTCGAGGTCGTCCCCGCCCGCTGACGCTCGCTCGCGGTGACTCAGGGCACCGTGGCGATCTGCTTGTTCGCCGCGATGGTGTCGCCCATCTGCTGACCGAGGCTGACGAGCGCCCTCTGCATGGCTGCGACCAGGGCGTCGTAGCCAGGGCCGTCGATCCTTTCCGTCACCGACGCCTCCTTGACACCGAGCGACTCCGCTTTCCCGTCCTTCTGCGCGATCAGCTCCCACCTGGCCTGAAGGACGACGGACTGCCCGGGGATGCCGTCGAAACGCGAGACGCTGACCGCCACCCGGTACGGGTTACCGCCAGGAATGATGGCCGATCTCCATGGCGCGACGGCGATCTGTCGGGAGGCGAGGCGATCCCGCAGCGCCGCGACCAGCGAGCTGGTGACCTGGTTGTCGAGAGAACCACCCCAGCGGTCGAACTCGGCGATGACGAGCTCGTTCGCGCCGGTCCGGGTGACGATCTGGGGACGGTCGACGTAGTCCGGCAGCTCGACCGGCCCGACCGCCAGCGTCACGTCAGTCGCATTCGAGCCCGGGCTTTCCCGGACCTGGGCCGGTTCCAGCGTGTAGAACCGGGCGGGGCGCGAGCTGCCCAGACAGCCCGTCAGCGCCAGGAATGTCGCGCAGACGGGCAGCACCCGGAAACCGTGGTGGCCGATCCTGGTCATTGCTTCCCCTTCAACACCGCCTCGGGGTGGAGCTCGAGGTAGTCAGTGAGCGTCCGCATCGAGCGGGCGGCTGCGTCGACCTCCCCGAGCGTTCGCTCCATGTCGTGCCTCAGGCTGCCGCTCGGTTCGGCCAGCTTCTGGTAGGTGCCCAGGGTCGAGTGCATCTGGTCGAGCGAACTGCTCGCCTTCTTCATCGCATCGGTGAAGCTCGCTGCCATCTCCGCCGACGCTCCCTCCTTCATGGCCAGCGTCTGCTCGCCTTGCCGGAAGGCGCGTCGCGCGGCATCCGAGCTCGACCTCATGCTCGCCATCAGGGGCCCGATCTCGGTAGAGACCGCCCGGATGAGCGCGTCGAGGTCGCGCAGACTGTCCTGCGCCGCGGGAGAATTGACCAGTCGTTCGACTCCGTCGGCGACGGCGATGATCTTCTGGGGGAGATCGCGGAGGGTCTTCAGAATTTCTTCCTGCAGCGAGGGGATGGTGGGGATCTCTGGAGTGCCGGGGTCGAGCCCGAGGAGATTCGCGGGAGTCTCGGGGTGGAGATCCATGTTGATGAACAGCTTCCCGGTCACGAAGCTCTCGATGTCGAGCTGCGCCCTGAGTCCCTTCTCCAGGAGGGGTCCGTAGAACCTTCCCGTGGCGAGCGCCTTCGCCGAGCCCTGGTGGCCCACGACGATCCAGCTCTTCGGGTCGAGCTCGACGTAGACGGGGATGGTGATGGTCATCGTCTCCGGATCGAGCACCGCGGCGATCTTCGTGACCTCTCCCACCTGGACCCCTCTGAACTTGACGGGCGAACCGACTGTCAACCCGGTGATGGAGCCCGAGAAGTACATCACGTTCACGAATCGCTTCTGAAAGAACCGACCGGACCCGAAGACGACGACTCCGACGACGGCCAGTGCAACGGCGCCGACGACGAAGGCTCCGATGAGGGTCTTGCTCGGTTGCTTAGACATGGCTCGGCTCCTCGCCGCGGGTGAGGAAGGCATGCACCCGGGGGTCCTTCGATTCGGCCAGGAGGTGCTTCGGATTCCCCGAGGCGATCATCTTCTTGCTCTGACCGTCGAGAAGCACCGAGTTGTCGCCAATGGCAAGGATGCTCGCCAGCTCGTGCGTGACCACGACGATGGTGGCGCCGAGACTGTCGCGCAGATCGAGGATGAGGTCGTCCAGGCGCCGTGAGGTGATCGGGTCGAGCCCTGCGGACGGCTCGTCGAAGAAGAGGATGTCCGGGTCGAGCGCCATCGCGCGTGCCAGGCCAGCCCGCTTGGTCATGCCGCCGCTGATCTCCGAGGGGTAGTAGTCCTCGACGCCAGCGAGACCGACCAGCGCGAGCTTGAGCGACGACAGCGCAGCGATCTCCTCCGCGCTGGCGACCGAGTATTCCTGAAGCGGCAAGGCCACGTTCTCCGCAAGGGTCATCGAGCTCCAGAGCGCGCCCCCCTGATAGAGGACTCCGAAGCGTCGCAGCAGGCGCTCGCGTTCGGGCGGCGGCATCTCCCAGAGGCCGGTGCTGGTGCCCTGGTAGACGATTGTTCCCCGCGCGGGTTCTTGTAGCCCGATGAGGTGACGGAGCAGCGTGCTCTTTCCACTGCCGCTCCCTCCCATGATGACGAAGATCTCGCCCTCCTTCACGCTGAAGTTGAGGTCCTGCATGACCACCGAATCTCCGTAGGCCATGGTGAGATCGCTCACCGTGATCTTGGGGCGCGCCTCGCTGGTCACGGTTCCTTCAGATGCCGAGGACATAGGAGATGAACGTGATGATCGCGGTGGCGACCACGATGTTGACGATCCCGGTGACCACCGCAGAGGTGGTGGCCTCGCCGACCGCGGAGGCGCTGCGGCCGCTGCGGAGGCCGCGCATGCAGCCGGTGAGCGAGATGAGCACTCCGAAGACGAGGCTCATGAAGAGGCCGAGCAGGAGGTGGTTGAGACCGACCGCGCGCTTCGTCTCGTCGAGGTACTGCATCGGGCTGATGCCGAGCATGGAGGCGGAGACGATGAGCCCCCCGATGATTCCCATGAGATCGGCGTAGAGGCAGAGCAGGGGCATCATCAGGGAGAGGGCGAGCATCCGGGGGAGGACGAGGAAGTCCATCGGCGGGATGCCCAGCGTCCTCAGCGCATCGATCTCCTGGTTTGCCCCCATGGTGGCGAGCTCCGCAGCGAAGGACGCCCCGGTGCGGCCGGTGACGATGATCCCGGTCATGATCGGCGAGATGTCCCGGAGCATCCCGATTCCCACCAGGTGCGCGACGTAGATCTGCGCCCCGAAGTTGCGGAGCTCGATCGCGCCGACGAACGCCAGGATGATCCCCACCAGGAGATTGATGAGCACGACGATCCCGAGCGATCGTGCGCCGCAGTCCTGGAGCGTTCGCAGGAGGTCCGATCGCCGGAACCGGGCCTTCCCCGTGAAGAGCCGTAGCAGCGAGAGAAACGCCTCGCCGATGAAAGTGAGCGTGTCGCGGCAGCCGTTCCACCACTCGATGGTGGCGTCGCCGACGCGGGCGAGGAACTGATCGGCACCGGGGCCGCGGCGAACGGGTCTGGCCGGTACGGCGGTGGCGAGCGCGAGCAGCTGCTGCACACCCTCGGGGAGCCCGTTCCGATCGACCTCGATGCCGAGCTGCGCACATCGCGTCAAGATTGCCAGAAGGAACGTGAGCAGCCC
>DASTAI010000238.1:0-2123 GCA_035712865.1 Solirubrobacterales bacterium | reverse complement strand
CGGCTGAGCAAGATCGGGCCATGACCATTGGTTCATCCCTGTTCCTGATCGCCGTCGGAGCGATCCTCAAATACGCGGTCACGAAGGACAAGTGGCACGCGATCAACATCGACACGGTCGGATTGATCCTGATGATCGTCGGAGCCTTCGGCCTGATTCTCGGCCTCTACCTCACGTTCGTTCGCGGCCGGCCGGACCCGAGCCTGGGCGAGGATGACGCTGCGGCGCGGCGGCGGCGAAGCCGCTACTAGGCGGCGCGGTCCAGCTTGCGGCAGAGGTCGGCGAGCTGTCGCTTCTCAGCCTCATCGAGAACACCGAAGGCCTCGCGCACCCGCTCGGCGTGGGCCGGGAACGCGTGCGTCACGAGGTTGTAGCCCGGTTGAGTCAGGGCGACCGCGACCGCTCTCCGATCGCTCTCCAGGCGGCTGCGGTTGACGAAGCCGCGGTTCTCCAGCGTGTCGAGCACCTCGGTGGCGGTGGCCTTGGAGGCACCCAGGCGGCGGCGCATCGTGCGCAGCTCGAGGCGTCCCCCCGCGCTGGTGAGGAGGACGAGCATGGTGAACCCGGTCGCCGAAACGCCGATCCTCTCCAGGTCCGCGGCGAGCCGCCGGGTCAGGTTGGCCTCGGCTCGCACCAACGCCTCCAGAGCACGATGAGCCAGCGGATCGATGGGGCGAATTGGCGTCGCCTCGTCGGTCACGGCTCATCAAGTTATGGCCCGCGGCGGACGTACGTACGATCAGGGTGTGCTGAAACGTGTCGCCGCTGCCCTCTTGGCCGGGGCGGCCATACTCATCGCGGGGTGCGGGAACAACCAGGACGACCAGGCGCCGGCCGTCTGTCTCCTCGGCAACGAGGCCTACCTCAAGGCCCTCGAGAAGGCTCCCGCGCCGGTTCTGCTCGGAGGCACGACGCCGATCTCCGACTGCCTGGTGCCGGAGCAGGAGGCAGGCCAGCTGGCCAGCATCGGCCAGGAGATGATCGTCGCCGCCACCAAGCTGAACGCCCAGGCGCGGCGGGACCCGGGCGGCCCCGCATCCGTCCAGCTCGGCTACCTGATCGGGGCGGTCAGCAAGGGCGCGGACCCGATCCACGCCGACCTGGTCAGGCGCCTCAATGCCTCCGCCCGCTTCAGCCAGACGGGCGGGACGCTGCCGGCGAGCTTCGAGCGCGCCTTCGGCCGTGGCTACGCGGCCGGCCGGAGCTCCGGCTAGGTAGCCTCCGAGAGGATGGAGGCCAAGACGACCGACCAGCTCTGGGGCGGCGAGACCTCGAAGGCGGTGGAGAACTTCCAGATCTCCGGCCATCCGATTCCCGCCCCGGTGATCCACTGGCTCGGCCGCATCAAGGCGGCCGCGGCGCGCGCCAACGCGGAGCTCGGTGAGCTCGACCCGGACCTCGCGGAGCGGATCGCACGGGCCGGCGACGAGGTCGCCAACGGCGAGCACGACGAGCAGTTCCCGATCGACGTCTTCCAGACCGGCTCCGGGACCTCGTCGAACATGAACGCGAACGAGGTCATCGCCGAGCTCGCGGGCGACGAGGCCCATCCCAACGACCACGTCAACCGCGGCCAGTCCTCCAACGACGTCTTCCCCTCCGCCGTCCACCTCGCCGCTCTTGGGGAGGTTCATTCCGACCTGCTGCCCGCCCTCGACGAGCTGCGCGCGGCCCTCGAGCGCAAGGCGGACGAGTTCGACGACCTGGTCAAGACTGGGCGCACCCACCTGATGGACGCGGTGCCGGTGACGCTCGGCCAGGAGTTCGCGGGCTACGCCACACAGATCCGGCTGGGAGCGGACCGGGTCCGCTCGACGCTCGGTCGCGTCGGTCAGATCCCGCTCGGCGGCACGGCGACCGGAACCGGGCTCAACACCCATCCCGAGTTCGCGGCCAAGGTCCGCGAGAAGCTCAGCGGCGACACCGGCCTCGACATCTCCGAGCCCGCCGACCCCTTCGAGGCACAGGCGAACCGGGATGCGCTGGTCGAGCTCTCCGGCGCACTCAAGACGGTGGCCGTCTCCATGATCAAGATCGCCAACGACCTCGCCCTGATGGGCTCGGGGCCCCGGGCGGGCCTCGCCGAGATCGTGCTGCCCGAGTTGCAGAAGGGCTCATCGATC
>DASTAI010000237.1:0-3820 GCA_035712865.1 Solirubrobacterales bacterium | reverse complement strand
GATGGTCTGCAGCGCCGTCAGGTCGCACGGCGCGTAGCTGCCGTTGTTGTCGGTGCCGCAGGTCTCCATCGCCGTCTGGGCCGTGTGAGCCATGGCCTTGGCGCTGGAGTCATTCGCCTTCTGCTTCTGGTTGAAAAACGTGGGAATCGCGATGGCCGCGAGGATCCCGATGATGAGCATCACGACCAGCAGCTCGATCAGGGTGAAACCCTTCTCGCTGGCCATCCGCTCGCGGAGCTTCAACAGCATGTCTGGACCTCCTTAGTCCAAATCAATTGCTGCCAGAGCCCCGTAGCCGTCGGAAGTCTCCTGACCCCGGTGGCAGCCCGGCTGGCTCTGAGATTTCTCTCAGAGCCCCGCTGGCTTTGCGTCACCACCTTGCGGTGGGTTTGCCTTTGTCACCGAGGCCCTGGCTGTTTCCTTTATGCGGTCTTAAATCGACCTGCGACGGATGCTCTTTAGCAAGTCCCTGAAAAGTGCTTAGGCCGCTGGCGTCGAACTTGCGTCCAGGGACGCAGCCGTCAGGTGAGAGTTACCTGATCTTGTCGTACAGGGAGAAGAGCGGCAGATACATCGCGATGACGATGAAACCCACCATCCCGCCGACGATCAAGATCATGGCCGGCTCAATCAGTGAAGTCAGTGCCTTCACCTTCGCGTCCACTTCGGTCTCGTAGAAGTCAGCCACCTTGGTCAGCATCTGCTCCAGCTGGCCGGTCTCCTCACCGACCGAGACCATGTGGCCCACCATCGGCGGGAACACATCCGCCTGCTCGATCGGATGCGCGAGTGTGCCGCCGCTCTGGACGGAGGCGTAGACCTCCTCCATCGCCTTCTCGACCTGGTAGTTGCCCGACGTCTGGCCGGTGAGCTGGATCGACTCGAGCAGAGGCACGCCGGAGGCCACTGCCCCCGAGAAAGTCCGGGACCAGCGCGCCACAGCCACCTTGCGGACGATGTCCCCGATGTGGATCGGCAGACGGAGCTTGACCCGGTCCCACTGCTCTCTCCCTCGATCGGTCTTCTTCCACTGGATGAAGGCGACCGAGAGACCGACCAACCCGGGAATCCAGATGAACCAGTAGTTCTTCAGGAAATTCGAGAGACCGATCATCAGCTGCGTCAGGCTGGGAAGGTCCGCGGACTCGCCCGGCTGATCGGCGACGGCCTCCTTGAAGGCGTTGGCGAAGACCGGAACGATGAAGATGACGACGGCGAGCATGATCAGCAGCGCCGCCGCGAAGACGAAGGCGGGATACATGGTCGCCGAGCGGATCTCGCGCTTCAGCGCGTCGAGCTTCTCGAGCTGAAACGAGATCCGGTTCAGCGACTCATCCAGCCGGCCCGAGCTCTCGCCGGACCGCACCATGGCCCGGAACAGGTTGTCGAAGATCTGGGGCCGCCTTTCCATGGCGTCGGCCAGGGAGCTGCCCGCCTCGACGTCGCCGCGGACTCCCGCGATCGCGTCCTTGAGCCGCTCGTCCTCGGTCTGATCCTCGAGGGTGTAGAGAGACCGCAACATCGGCATCCCCGACTGGATCAGGGTTGCGAACTGCCGAGCGAAGACCGACATGTCGCGAGTCTTGATGCTGCGGAAGCGGTCGAACAGGCTCTCGAGCTTGTAGGCCTCGCTCTTCTCGGAGACGTCGAGAACGATCAGGCCGCGCTCGCGGAGCTGCTCGCTCACCGCGGCCTTGGAATCGGCGTCGACCTCCCCCCTGGAGGGCACACCGGCGAGATCGACGGCCCGGAAAGCGAAGGTGCTCATCTCAGGCGCCGTTCGTCGTCATTGCGGCAGCCCCATTCGTCGGGGGAGGCGCCGCACCCAGCAGCCGGCTGAGTTCCTCCGGGACGGAGGCGCGCTGCTCGGCGAGTTGACGCGAGATCCGCCCCATCCTGACCAGCTGTGCGAGGTGGGCGTCCATGGTCTGCATGCCGATCGCGCCGGAGGTCTGAATCGCCGAGTAGATCTGGTGCGTCTTGCCCTCGCGGATCAGGTTCCGTACAGCGGGGGTCGGGATCAGCACCTCTGCCCCCACCACGCGGCCGGCGCCGTCGATGGTCGGGAGCAGCTGCTGGGTGACCACGCCCTGCAGGGCGATTGAGAGCTGCATCCGGACCTGAGCCTGCTGCCCGGCCGGGAAGATGTCGATGATGCGGTCGACCGTCTGCGCAGTCGACTGCGTATGCAGGGTGGCGAAGACGAGGTGGCCCGTCTCGGCGGCGGTCAGCGCCGTGGACATCGTCTCGAGGTCGCGCATCTCGCCGACGAGGATCACGTCCGGGTCCTCACGCAGAGCGGCCTTCAGTGCCGAGGAGAAATCCTCCGCGTCGGCCCCGATCTCGCGCTGGTTGACGATGCAGCGCTTGTGGTTGTGGAGGAACTCGATCGGGTCCTCGATCGTGAGCATGTGCTCGTCGCGCTCCTCGTTGATGATGTCGAGCATCGCCGCGAGCGAGGTCGACTTGCCCGAGCCGGTCGGCCCGGTGACCAGCACCAGCCCGCGAGGCTTTCGCGTCAGTTCCTCCAGGACCCGCGGCAGCCCCAGTTCGCCCAGCTTGGGGATCTCGTGCGGAATGCGGCGGAAGGCCGCGCTGATCGACCCCCGCTGGAAGAAGCAGTTGACGCGGAAGCGGGCGACGCCCGGTACCGCGTAGGCGAGGTCGAGCTGCTTGTGCGATTCGAAGCGCTTGCGCTGGTCGTCGTTGAGCAGGCTGTAGACGGTGTCGCGCGTCTCCTGCGCCGTCAGCGGCTCGTACTCGTCGAGTGGCACGATGCTCCCGCGCAAGCGGATCGCCGGCCGGAAGCCAGGGCTGAGGTGGACGTCCGAGGCGCGCTCCTCGGCCATCCTGGTGAGGACCTCGGCGAAATCGAAAGGACGCGTCTGCGTCTGACTCGGGGCAGCGGCAGCTTCCATGTCCGTTACCAATCGTCCGTTCGCGCGCGCCTCTTGACACCCAAAAGTGGGGGTCTGGGCACAACGCTACGAGGCGACCCGCGCGACCTCCTCGATGCTGGTCAACCCGGCGCGAACCTTCTCCAGGCCCGACTGGCGCAGGGTCAACATCCCCTCCTCGATGGCGACCGCGCCGATCTCCTGCTCGGGCGCCAATGCGACGACCATCTCCTTGATCCGCTCGCTCAGGACCATCACGGAGTAGATCCCCAGCCGGCCGCGGTAGCCGCTGCCGTGGCAGCGCGGGCAACCGAGCGGCTCGTAGACCTCCAGGTCGGTTCCGACCCTGAAGCCTGATTCGGCGAGAGACGCCTGCGGTATGACCGCGCGCCGCTTGCAGTGTGTGCAGAGCACTCGAGCGAGCCGCTGAGCCACGACGCATTCGATCGCCGAGGAGGTCAGGAACGACTCGATGCCCATCTCCTGCAGGCGGGTGACCGCACCAGGCGCGTCGTTGGTGTGCAGGGTCGTCAGGACCATGTGCCCGGTGAGCGCCGCCTCGATCGCAATCCGGGCGGTCTCGGCATCCCGGATCTCGCCGACCATGATCACGTCTGGATCCGCGCGCAGAACCGATCGGAGACCGGTCGCGAATGTGAGCCCGGCCTTGCGGTGCACGCCGATCTGGTTCACACCCACCAACCGGTACTCGACCGGGTCCTCGATCGTGACGATGTGCTTGTCGACGCCGTTCAGCTCCTGGAGCGCGGCGTAGAGCGTCGTCGACTTACCGGCGCCGGTGGGTCCGGTGACGAGCACCGCGCCGTACGGCTGCCGGAACGAGTCCTCGAAGCGGGTCCGCTGGTCGCCGATCATGCCGAGGTCGTCGAGGGTCTTCAGGGCTCCAGCCTCGTCGAGGATGC
>DASTAI010000236.1:0-5266 GCA_035712865.1 Solirubrobacterales bacterium | reverse complement strand
GGTCACGGCTATCGCTGGGAGCTCAGCGGGAGTACAGGTGTAGGAGCTTCACCTCGACCCGCTCGGGTGGGTCTGCCAGCAGCGGCTCGATCTGGTCGTTGTAGGACGCGAACTCGGGGTCGCTGTTGACTTCGTCGGCCGCCTCGCGGTCCGAGTACACCCCGATGCCGCGAACCAGCCCGCTCCCCTCGTCACCCACGACCAGAACCGTCTGGAGCGCGGGATGGTCACTGAGGAAGTCGGCCGCGAACTGGGAGTGGATCTCGGCGAGCTCCTCGTAGTGGCCGGGCTTGGCGTGCAGGGTGAACTCGGTGACGTACATGACTGTGACCTCCTGGCGTCTTGGCTTATGCCTGCCAAGGCAAGGTGGAGCGCGGCGCCGGGTTTGTCAATGATGGCTTTGTCCTAACTCCTGACATTCATTGAGCTTTCGTGAAGGAGTTACTCCGTAGTCTTGACAAACACCCGGTAGTCGGTAAGGGTCCGACCCGGTGGAATCGTCGGATTCCGGATCGCTTCGGTCACTCAGGGAGCTGAACCGCAGTCGCGTCATCGACGCCTTGCGCGACCGTGGCCGCGCGAGCCGAGCCGAGATCGCGCGCGCGACCGGGCTCTCCCGCTCGACCGTCTCGAGCATCGTCTCCGACCTGATCGAGTCGGGCGTGCTCACCGAGCACGGCGAGGAGACCGGAGTCGCCCACGGCGAGGCGGGTGGTCGGCCGCCGGTACTCCTCTCTCTCAATCCGTCGGCCGGCCTTGCCGTGGGCATCGACTTCGGCCACACGCATCTGCGCGTTGCCGTCTCGGACCTCTCACACGACGTCCTGGCCGAGAGCGGGCGCGAGTTCGACGTCGATCATTCCGCCGAGGAGGGCCTGGACCAGGCTGCGGAGCTGGTCGACTCGGTCCTGACCGAGGCGAAGGTCGACCGCGACAGCGTTCTGGGTGTGGGCATGGGTCTACCTGGCCCGATCAACCGGGTGACCGGGCAGGTCGGCTCCTCGTCGATCCTCCCCGGCTGGGTCGGGGTGGACGCGGCGGAGGAGATGGGTCGGCGGCTGAGCCTCCCCGTTCACGTCGAGAACGACGCCAACCTCGGAGCGCTCGCCGAGTACGTCTGGGGCTCCGGCAAGGGTCACTCCGACGTCATCTACATCAAGCTCTCCTCGGGAGTCGGCGCCGGACTGCTCCTCGGCGGCCGTCTGCACGAGGGCGCCGGCGGAACCGCCGGTGAGATCGGCCATACCCCGACCCAGCAGGGAACGGCGATCTGCCGCTGCGGTAGCCGCGGTTGCCTCGAAACCGTGGCGTCCGCGCGCGCCATCGCCGAGCAGCTCGGGGCCAGCCGCGGCGAGCCCGTCTCGACCCAGGAGCTCCTCCGGCTCACGGCCGAGGGCGACGTCGCGGCCACCCGGCTGATCGCGGAGGCGGGGAGGGAGATCGGGGTGGCGCTCGCCTGGCTCTGCAACCTGATCAACCCCGACTGCGTGATCATCGGCGGCGACCTCAGCGGCGCCGGCGAGCTGATCACCGAGCCCGTCTTCGAGTCGATCCGCCGCTACGCGATCACCAGCGCCTCCGAGCAGGTGCACGTGGTGGCCGGGGTCCTCGGGGAGCGGGCCGAGCTGCTGGGTGCGCTCGCCCTGGTCCTGCACGCCGGCGATGGGCTCCTTGGCTCCAACTCTCCCCAGAAGGTCGCTGCATGAAGGCAAACAGGAGACTTCGATATCAACACAGAGAGGAACGGAAGTGATAGAGAGGCAACGATCGGAGGAGGTACGTGATGTCTAGATCCAAGAGCTGGGCTCGCGGCGCCGTGTTGTCGGTAGCGGCGCTGGTGATCGGGCTCGGCCTGGCCGCCTGTGGTGGCGGCGGTGGCGGAGGGGGACCAAAGATCGCCCTCCTCCTGCCCGAGTCGAAGACGACCAGGTACGAGGCGCACGATCACCCGGAGTTCGAGCAGGCCATGAAGAACGCGTGCTCGGACTGCGAACTCATCTACAGCAACGCGAACCAGGACGCAGCGCAGCAGCAGAGCCAGATGGAGGCAGCGCTGACCGATGGCGCCGACGTGGTCGTTCTCGATCCAGTCGACTCTTCATCCGCCGCGTCGATGGTGCAGTTGGCGAAGCAGCAGAACGTTCCGGTGGTCAGCTATGACCGGCTGATCCTGGACACCCCTGACGTCGCCGCGTATGTCTCGTTCGACAACGTCAGGGTGGGTCAGCTCCAGGGCGATGCTCTGTCCAGCAAGCTGGCCTCCGACGGCAACCCGTCCGGGCCGATCGTCCGGATCAACGGGTCGCCGACGGACAACAACGCCAAGCTGTTCGGCGAGGGCGCTGCCTCCGCCTTCAGCAAGGCGGGAGTCCAGGTCGCCAAGGAGTACGACACGCCTGACTGGAGCCCCGACCAGGCCCAGACCGAGATGGATCAGGCGATCACAGCGCTCGGCAAGACCGGGTTCAAGGGTGTCTACGCGATGAACGACGGAACTGCGGGCGGCGCGATCGCCGCGATGCAGGCCGCGGGCGTCGACCCGAAGACGATCCCGACGACCGGTCAGGATGCTGAGCTGGACGCGGTCCA
The DNA here is from genome assembly GCA_035712865.1 of Solirubrobacterales bacterium. GTDB lineage: Bacteria > Actinomycetota > Thermoleophilia > Solirubrobacterales > 70-9 > DASUPK01. The sequence continues at coordinate 2,677 of DASTAI010000236.1, read as the reverse complement.
GAGGATCCTCGACGGGTCCCAGTACATGACCGTCTACAAGGCGACCAGGCCGGAGGCCGAGACCTCGGCGAAGATCGCCGTGGCCCTGGCTCAGGGCAAGCCGATCCCGACCAGCGGTCTTCTCGTGCAGCAGACGAAGACCAACAACGGTTCGGCGGACATCCCGTCGTACCTGCTGACGCCGGTGGCGGCCACGAAGGATGGCGGTAGTGGGACGTCCAGCCTCTCGACCGCGGAGTACGGCGGTCAGAAGCTGATCGCTCCCGATGGTTACTGGACGGCGGACCAGGTCTGCACCGCCCAGTTCCAGTCTGCCTGCCAGGCGGCCGGAATCAGTTAGGAAGGGATGGATTAGGGATATGAATCCCCAAGTGGCGCGAGGAGAAGCGGAGTCGACCGGTGACGGCAATGGCCGTGGCTCGACCGAGCATCTCCTCGCGCTGCGGGGGTTCTCAAAGAGCTTCGGGCCCGTCCGGGCCCTGCACAACGTGGACTTCGAGGTCGACGCGGGCGAGATCGTCGCTCTCGTCGGCGACAACGGCGCCGGCAAGAGCACGTTGATCAAGGCGATCGACGGGGTTCAGCCGCCCGACAGCGGCGAGGCCTACTTCGACGGGAAGAAGGTCCGGATCAGCACTCCGCAGGCTGCCGAGAGCCTGGGCATAGCCACCGTCTTCCAGGACCTCGCCCTCTGCGACAACCTCGACGTCGTCGCCAATCTCTTCCTCGGCAAGGAGATGGTGGACGGGGTCCCGGTCCACGTCCTGGACGAGGTCGACATGGAGCAGCGCTCAAATCAACTGCTGAAGGACCTCTCGGTGACGACGCTGGGCAGCGTGCGGACCGAGGTGGGCAGCCTCTCGGGCGGCCAGCGGCAGTCGGTGGCGATCGCGCGGACGCTGATCGGGCAGCCCAAGGTGGTGCTCTTCGACGAGCCGACCGCCGCCCTGGGGGTCTCCCAGACAGCCCAGGTGCTCGCCCTCGTGAAGCGGCTGGCCGAGGAGGGACTGGGGGTCGTGATGATCAGCCACAACCTCGAGGACGTGTTCCAGGTGGCGGACCGGATCATCGTGCTGCGTCTCGGCGAGCGCGTCGCGACGTTCGATCGCGAGAAGACCACGCCCGAGCAGGTCGTCGGGTCGATCACCGGCGCGGACACGGCGGAGATGAAAAGGCTCGAAGAGGACGCTCAGAGCACGAAGGACGAGGAATGAGGAGGTGACCCCGTGGAGGGAGGTGTAGCCGGTCAGCTGAAAACACTGGGGAAGGAGGCCCGTGGTGGCTTCCTCGGACGGGTTCTGCACGGCGACCTCGGCGGGCTCCAGGTCTTCATCGCGCTTGCCCTGATCTGGGTGATCTTCCAGCTCTCCAACGATCGCTTCCTGAGCGCGGTCAACCTCACCAATCTGATGCTTCAGGTGACGGCGATCGCGATCATCTCGATCGGGGTCGTCTTCGTGCTGCTGCTGGGCGAGATCGATCTCTCGGTGGGCTCCGTGAGCGGGCTCTGTGCCTCCATCATGGCCGTGCTCTCCGTGCAGCACGGCTGGTCGCCGATCCTCGCGATCCTCATCGGCCTCCTGGCGGGGACGTCGATCGGGCTGTTCCAGGGATTCTTCAACACCGCGCTCGGCATCCCGACGTTCGTCGTGACACTGGCGGGATTGATCGCTTGGCAGGGGGCACAACTCCTGGTGCTCGGCGACACCGGCACCGTCAACCTCCCGCCGAGCACGATCACCGACTTGACCAGCACCTTCTACGGCGCCGGTGTCGGCTGGACCCTCGCGGTGGTGGTCACTGTGGCGGTCCTGGGGACTGGGTTGCTGGAGCGGCGCCGGCGTCAGAAGGCCGGGCTGGAGCCGGGACCGCTGACGGGGCTCGTGGTTCGAACCGTCCTCATCGGTGCCGTGATGTTCATTGGCGTCGCGATCCTGCTGTCCGACCGGGGCGTGCCGCTGGCGGTACTGATCCTGCTGGCCCTTCTCGCCCTTTTCGCGTTCATCGCCGGGCGAACCCGATTCGGGCGCCACGTCTACGCGGTGGGAGGCAACGCCGAGGCGGCTCGCCGGGCCGGGATTCGGATCAACCGCGTCCGACTGACGGTCTATGCGCTCGCCTCCACGTTGGCGGCCGCCGGTGGGATCATGGCCGCGTCGCGGCTGATCGCCGTCAACCAGTCATCCGGCTCGGGCGATGTCCTCATCAACGCGATCGCCGGGCCGGTTATCGCCGGCACCAGCCTGTTCGGCGGCCGGGGATCCGTTTGGACGGCGCTGACCGGGGCCTTGGTCATCGGCTCGATCTCGAACGGCATGGACCTGCTCGGTCTCCAGTCGTCCGTGAAGTTCATGATCACCGGCGGCGTCCTGCTCGCGGCGGTGACGTTCGACGCCCTTGCGCGGCGCCAGCGCTCTCAGGTCTCCGTGACGTAGCGCCAACTGCGCTCGTCGGCTAGCCCGGGATGTCGGCGCCGGTGGCGATGCCCTGCTGCGTCGCCTGCACGGCCTCGGCGGCGGCCAGGAGGTCGGCGATTGACTCCGAGATGCCGCTGGCGAGCGTGTCGATGTCCTCCATCGCGTCGTAGTCGCCCAGCAGGCCGAAGTCGATGCCGCCCTTGTAGCTGATGATCGCGATCGCGAGCGCGTGATTCTCGGGCAGGAAGGCGACCGGGAAG
>DASTAI010000235.1:0-4196 GCA_035712865.1 Solirubrobacterales bacterium | reverse complement strand
GTCACCAGTCCGTCGCCGCCGTTGTTCCCCTTGCCGCAGACGACGGCGACCCTGCCCGGCGGGGCGAGCTCGGCAGCCGTCTCGGCGACCGCCCGCCCGGCGGTCTCCATCAGCTCAAGGGACGGGACGCCTCGATCGTTGATCGCCCAGGCGTCGGTGGCCCGCATCTGCTCGGCGTCGAGGCAGGGATCGAGCCACTTCTCCATCACCGCGCCAGACTACCCGCGGTTCTCGCTCGTGCTACCCGGCGACGGCCACAGCCGCGGCCGAGTCCTGCGAGTGCGTGAGCGAGATCGCGATCTCCGTGTCGCCCGCGACCTCGGCGGCCCGACCGTGCAGCCGGAGAGTCGGAGGCTCGCCGCTCACCACCTCGATCTGGCGCATCGGCACGCCCTGCCCCAGCGCCTTGATCACGGCCTCCTTGGCCGCGAAGCGAGCGGCGAGGTGGCGGCCGGGACGCGACCGGGCACGCGCGTAGGCGAGCTCGGAGGGGGTGAAGAGCCGCTCCGCCAGGCGGGGGCGGCGCTCGAGCGCGCGCTCGACGCGCTCGATTTCGATCAGGTCGATGCCGACCGCCAGCGCCACCGGTGCACCGCTACTTGAGGCCGACGACCGCCTTCAGCTCGGCCTGGTCGTCCTTGGTTCCGGAGCCGCTCACCAGGTAGCTGAGCGCGTCGATGTAGGGCTTCGCCTGCCGATAGTCCGGATCGGACTTCGCTCCGCCGGCCTCCGCCAACTGGAAGACCTTTGGGAAATCGAGGAAGAAGTCGGTTCCCAGGTCCGAGACCTGGCCCCTGGCTGTCGAGAAGGTCGGCGAGTCGCTCAGCTTCTGGGCTGGGGCGAGGCTCTGCGCGACGGAGTTGGCTCCGTAGCCGATGACGATCTTGTCGCCCTGCTGCGCGATCTCGATCGGCTGCGGGATCTCCCTCGGATCATTGATCTGGAAGCCGGTGCCCCCGCCGCCGAGCTGCAGCGGCTTGGTGGTTCCCTGGCCGCCGACCGTAAGAAGGGTCTGGAGCTGGCTCAGCAGCCGCCCCGTGAGGTCCGGGTCCTTGGTCTCAACGATGAGGGCGCCGTTCAGCGTCTTCTCGCTGGCGCCGCGGACGTAGAGGACGGCGTCGCCGAGGGCGTTGGTCAGCTGGTCGATCGAGGCACCGGTCGCCTGTTCGACCTGGGACAGGCCCTCCTGGAGGTTCGGCACCCCCTGCTCCTTCAGCTGGTTGATCGTCCGCTTCGCGGATGCGCCGAGGTCGCCGAGTCCCAGCGCGAGCCAGGAGTCGGCCGGCACGTCGCCGAGCAGCGAGCTCTCCGGCGTCTCGACCCCGTTGTTGCCTCCAACGAACTCGAGCTCGAACGTGTTCGCCGACGCCGTCAGCGCGCCGGAGACGGGCTCGTTGATCGAGTCGCCGGCGCTCTTCTCGATGGCGGCCTGGCTCTGCGCGTCGATCTGGCCGGGGCCGAGGGCGTCGAGCAGGGTCTTGGGGACGGTGTAGAAGGTCCCGAGCCGGTCGCTCGGCAGCTGATCGAGCGAGTCCTTGAAGTCGGCGTTGTCGCCGAGCGACTCGCCGCTGTTGGCGTCCACGGCCGCCTTGAACCCCTCGACGTCACCCGCCACCAGGAAGTCGCCGACCGTGCCGAAGACGTTGCTCGGGTCGTCGGGCTCGGTCTGGTAGCTGACGCCGTTGTAGGTCTGTGGGGCGGGGTTGGCCGCGGTCGCGCCGGACTCCTTGCGAGCGAAGGCGAGCGCCGACGCCGGGTTGGTCGTCTCGATCACGGCGGCGCCCTTCTGAGCGTTGTCCGTGAGGTCGGTGAAGAAGAAGCCGACCTTCTGACCCAGCCACGGGGCCACGTCCTGCTGGTAGTTGAAGGGGTGGCCCTGGGCTTTCGCCTGACCCTCGATCAGCGACACGATCTTGCCGCCCGGATCGCCGGTCTTGAGCACCTTCCCGAGCGCGGCCTGGGCGTCGGCCTGGGTCTGCCCCGTCGGCTTCACCGTCCCGTCGACGTAGAGGGCGGCGCTCGCCGGCACCGCGGCGGCCGGCCCGACGTCGACATCCCCACCGCCACTGCTGCCGCCGCAGCCGGCGATCACCGCCGCCGGGGCGGCGACGCATGCGACCAGGAGCGTGGAGATCCACGGGCGCCTCACCAAGCGCGGCATCCTAGCGTCACTCCACCCGAATCTCACGACACCTATTCGACCGTGACGGTCTTCGCGAGGTTCCTGGGCTGATCGACGTTGAGGCCCTTCTCGCGAGCGACGTAATAGGCGAGCAGCTGCAGCGGGACGATGGCGACGATCGGCTGCAGGATCCAGTCGGTGCGCGGGACGTACAGAGTCTGATCGGCCGCCTCACCGACCTCCGCGGAGCCCTCCGTCGCGATCGCGATCACCTCGGCGCCGCGCGCCCGCACCTCCTCCATGTTGGAGAGGATCTTCCCGGTGACCGGGCTGTCGGTGGCTACGGCGATCACCGGGGTTGACTCGTCGAGCAGGGCGATCGGGCCGTGCTTCATCTCGCCCGCCGCGTACGCGTCCGCCGGGATGTAGGCGATCTCCTTCAGCTTCAGGGCGCCCTCGAGGCAGACCGCGAGACCGATGTGGCGGCCGATGTACATGAAGAAGCGCTGGTTCTGCTCCTGCGCGGCGATCACCTTGACGGGGTCCTCGAGCGCCACGATCGCTTCCTGCAGCTTCGAGGGCAGCGACTTCAGCTCGGCCACCAGCTCGGCGATGCGCTCCTTCGACAACGTTCCACGGAGCTCGGCGAGGCGGAGTCCGAGCAGGTAGATCGCCGCGACCTGACTGACGAAGGTCTTGGTCGCCGCGACGCTCACCTCGATTCCGGATCTGGTGAAGAGCACAGCGTCGGCGTCACGGGTCGCCTGGCTCCCCATGACGTTGCAGATCGCGAGCACCTTTGAGCCGCTGTCGCGCGCCAGGCGCATCGCCGCCAGGGTGTCCGCGGTCTCCCCGGACTGGGTGATGCCGATGACCAGGTCGTTGGGCCGGTGAACCGGATCGCGGTAGCGGTACTCCGAGGCGATGTCCATCTCGACGGGCACCCGGGCCCACTGCTCGATCGCGTAGCGCCCGATCAGACCCGAGTGGTACGACGTGCCGCAGGCGACGATCACGATCCGCTCGATGTCCCGCAGGAAATCGTCATCGAGGTCGACGTCCGAGAGGTCGACTCCATCGAGCGAGGGGAGCCGGTCGGTGATGGTCTCGGCGACGGCGTCCGGCTGCTCGTGAATCTCCTTCAGCATGAACGTCTTGTAGCCACCCTTCTCGGCCGCCTCCTCGTCCCAGGTGACCTCCTCCGGGTCTCTGGCGACGGCGTTCCCATCGGCATCGGTGATCGTCACGTCGCCCTTGTGAACCGTGACGATCTCGTCGTTCTTGACGCCGAGGGCGGTGCGCGTCTCAGAGAGGAAGGCCGGAATCGCCGAGGCGATGAAGTTCTCGTTCTCGCCGAGGCCGACGATCAGCGGACATTCCTTCCGGGCCGCCACGAGCGTGTCCGGCTGCTCGCGGTGCATCGCGACGAAGGCGTAGTGGCCGCGCAGCTCCCCGAAGGCCTTCCGCACGGCCTCGGTCAGGTCTCCGTCGTAGTGCCGCTCGATCAGGTGGCTGACGATCTCGGCGTCGGTCTCCGAGGTGAACACGTGTCCCTCCGCCCGCAGGTCCCGCCGCAGCTCGGCGTGATTCTCGATGATCCCGTTGAGGACGATGTGGACGTTGTCCTCGCAGTCGCCGTGCGGGTGGGCATTCTCCTCGGTGACCCGGCCGTGGGTCGCCCAGCGGGTATGGCCCAACCCGATGGTCGCCGGCGGCGCGGCGACCGCGACGGGGCCGCTGCCATTCGATGACTGCTGCTCGACCGCCTCGCGAAGGTTCGCGAGGTTGCCGACGGCGCGCACGCTGGCGATCTCACCGTCCGAGATCACCGAAACGCCGGCCGAGTCATAGCCCCGGTACTCGAGCTTCTCCAGCCCGGCGATCAGCAGGTCCCGGCACGGTCGGTCACCCACATATCCGACGATGCCGCACATAAGAGGCGCTACAGGGTAGAGGCAGACGGCTCCACCTCAAAACCACGGCTGCAACCGCCCAACGGGCATTCACGCTCGCGCGGCTAGGCGAGCTCTTGCTTGGCCAAATCGACTAGGCGGGAGGTGACCGCCTCGCACTC
>DASTAI010000234.1:0-8046 GCA_035712865.1 Solirubrobacterales bacterium | reverse complement strand
CGTGTGGTCTCGATCCTCGTTCATTGGGGGATTATCGGGTATCCGGAGACGAGGCGACGAAGGAGGCGGAATGACGGACCAGCCGACGGCCGAAGAGGCGCTGAAGGAGATGGAGGTGCTGGTCGGCGAGTGGACCCAGAGGGCGACCCCGCCCGGCGGCGAGCCCTGGCCGGGTGAGGCGAGGGCCAGCTTCGAGTGGCTCGAGGGCAGCGACGGCCGGCTCCTGATGGAGCGCTCGACCGTGGACATGCCCGAGGCGCCGGACGGCTTCTGCGTCATGGGCTGCGACGCGGCGAGCGGCCGCTACTGGCAGCTCTACACAGACGAACGGAACGTCTGCCGCGTCTACGAGATGTCCATCGGCGGAGGCGAATGGATGCTCTGGCGTCAGGGCGAGCCCTTCAACCAGCGCTTCACGGCGAGGATCTCCGAGGACGGCAACACGATCGACGGCCGCTGGGAGATCGACGAGGGAGACGGCTGGCGGACCGACTTCGAGCTCGTCTACACCCGCCTCACCTAGCGCTCAGCAGCTCGGCCACCAAAAAGGCCAGATCGAGCGACTGGCGGCGATTCAACCGCGGGTCACAGGCAGTCTCATAGCGCTGCTCCAGGTCGCCCTCGACGATCTCGTGCCCCCCACCGATGCATTCGGTCACGTCGTCGGCGATGAACTCGACGTGGATTCCGCCGGGGTGTGTGCCGAGCCCGCGGTGAACCTCGAAGAACCCGGCCACCTCGTCGAGGACGTCGTCGAACCGCCGGGTCTTGTGCCCACTGGGGGCCTCGAAGGTGTTCCCGTGCATCGGGTCGCAGACCCACGTGACCGGTGAGCCGAGCCCGGTCACCCTCTCCACAAGCGGCGGCAGGACCTCCCGAACCCTGTCGGCACCCAGTCTCGTGATGAAGGTGAGTCGGCCCGGTTCCCGATCAGGATCGAGCAGCTCCACCAGCGCGACGGCGTCGTCGGCTGAGACCGTCGGGCCGAGCTTCACGGCGATCGGATTGCGGATCTGGCTGAAGAACTTCACATGCGCCCCGTCGAGGGCCCGGGTGCGGTCACCGATCCAAACCAGATGCGCCGAGAGGTCGTACGGCGATCCGGTGCGGCTGTCGATGCGGGTGAGCGCCCGCTCGTACTCCAGCAGCAGCCCCTCGTGGCTGGAGTAGAGCTCCACGCCGTGCAGCTCCTCCGTGTCGACCCCGCACGCCTTCATGAAGGCGAGCGCGCGCTCGATCTCGCCGGCGAGCTGCTCGTAGCGGCGTCCGGCCGGACTCTCGGCGACGAAGTCCTGGTTCCAGGCGTGAACCTGTTGCAAGTCGGCATATCCCCCGGTCGCGAACGCCCGACAGAGATTGAGCGTCGCCGCCGCGGAGTGGTACGCGGCAAGGAGCCGTTCAGGATCGGGGCGGCGGGCCTCGGGTGTGAACTCGAGGCCGTTCACGGCCTCGCCCCTGTAGCTGGGGAGCTCGACCCCATTCCTGGTCTCCGTCGGACGCGATCTGGGTTTGGCGAACTGCCCAGCCATTCGGCCGATCTTCACCACCGGGACGCTCGCCGCGTAGGTCAACACCACCGCCATCTGCAGCAGGATCTGGAGCCTCTTGTGGATTGCTTCATCCGTCGAGCCGGAGAAGGTCTCGGCGCACTCACCCCCCTGAAGGACGAATGCCTCGCCACGGGCCACGGCGGCGAGCCCGTCCTTGAGCTGGTCGCACTCGCCGGCGAAGACGAGGGGCGGTAGCTCTCCAAGCTCTGCCTCCACTTCGCGGACGTGCGCGGGGTCAGGCCAGTCGGGCTGCTGGCCGGTGGGAAGCACGCGCCAGGCGTCGAGATCGTCGGCCATGACCGAGCGTCCGCTCATGGACCAAGGCTAAGCCGTCAGACGAACCTAGGCGCCAGAGCGAGCCTCGTCACACCGGACGCCTTTCATTCGTCACTGCTATGACGGACCCGAACCGAAGGACCTGGTGAAACGTGACCGACGAGACGCTTCTCGCCCAGCAGTTCGAGGATCAGCGGCCGCATATGCGCGCCGTCGCCTATCGGATGCTCGGCACGCAGAGCGAGGCCGACGACGCCGTGCAGGAGGCCTGGCTGCGGCTGAGCCGGGCAGATTCGGAGCGGATCGAGAACCTTCGAGCGTGGCTGACGACGGTTGTCGGCCGGGTCGCGCTCGACATGCTGCGGGCGCGCAAGGCCCGAAGGGAGCAGCCCGACGACCACCTCGAGCCGATCATCAGCGACGCAGCCGAGGATGACCCGGCTGGAGAGGCCGAGCTGGCCGACTCGGTCGGCCTGGCGATGCTGGTCGTGCTCCAGAGCCTCTCCCCCGCGGAGCGGGTCGCCTTCGTCCTCCACGACATGTTCGGCGTGCCCTTCAGCGAGATCGCCCAGATCACCGGCCGCGAGCCGGACGCCGCCCGGCAGCTCGCGAGCCGCGCGCGGCGGCGCGTACGCGGAACGGCTCCCCCCACCGACCCCGACCTCGCCGACCAGCGACGGGTGGTCGACGCCTTCCTGGCGGCGTCCCGGGCCGGGGACTTCGAGGCGCTGATGGACGTGCTCGATCCCGACGTCACCTTCCGGGTTCACGCGGCGAAGGGCGATACACGGGCCGCCGGGATGGAGGCGGACGGCGCCGAGGAGATCGCGAACCGAATTCTCACGCGGGGGCGCGGCTTCGCTCGACTGGTGCGCCCGGCCATGGTCAACGGGGCACCGGGTGCGGTCGCCGAGCGCGACGGCAAGCGGCTCGGCGTCATGGCGTGCACCGTGCGCGACGGCCGGATCGCGAGGATGGACCTCGTCATCGATCCGGACCGTTTCGGTGACTCGACCGTCTAGGACGCGCCGGGCTCGACCAGAAGAGCAATCCAACCGGCGACAACGCCCGTATTCCTACACACGCCGCCAGTCCCGCCACTCCCTCATCCCTCACCCGGCGGGGCTGGCGGCTGTCTCGTCTCAGTCGCCGCCGCAATCCGCCAGCCGCCCACGTAACGTGAGGCGGCGATGGTCCTCAAGAAGACAGGACTCGTGGCGGCCTCGGCGCTCTGTTCGATCAACATGTGGACCGGAGCGCCCCTGCTCGCGGTCTGGGTCGGGTCGAAGGTGCAGGGCAACCTCAACAACCTCAGCATGGCCGCGATCTTCTCGGTCGTGGTCGTGCTCGGAGCGGCCGTCTTTCTGCTCGCCTGGGCGGTCTCCTGGATCAACGCCAAGTACGACGAGGTGACCGGGCGCCGCCAAGGCGCGCGTCACACCTCGCCCTGGCTGCGCAGCATGCGGGACGAGCGCGAGGCGGACACGCGCCAGAAGTACAGGATCAGCCCCGTCGAACGGGTCCTGGTGATCTCCGTAGTCCTGGCGGTGCTTGCCTTCGAGGTCTGGTTCTTCTTCTTCGCCGGCTCCTCATTGCCGAACGGCTAGCACTACTTCGTGTAGCTGAGCAGCTCCTCACGCTCGGAGCCGCCTGAGACCGTCTGGGCCAGGACCTGGCCGATCCCCGGGGCATAGAACTTGAGCTCGAGCACGTTCGGCTCAACCGGGGAATAGTCCTCGGTCAGGACCACGTTGCGAAAATGGCCGAAGGGGACCTCCGCCTGCTGGTCCAGGGCGAGGACCCGGCTTCGATCCTCGGCGTGTCCGGCGTAGTACTCCTCCCGATAGGTCTGTCCGGGATTCGGGTGAGCGAGCATCGCTATCCCCGCGTCGGCCCCGTTCACGCCGGCCTCGAACGAGCCGCTCGTGTCGCGCTCGCCGTTCGGCTTGATCTCAGCAGTGTCCTCGCCGAAGTACCAGACATTGCCGTCCTTGTCCTGGGCGTACCAGTCCTCGGTGACCTCGACCGGCCTGCCGCCTTCGCTGACGACGTCGTGGACGACACGAGCAGTGACCCCGTCCCCCATCTTCTTCGTCTTGTCGGTGACGGTGATCACCTGTTGCTGGACCAACCCCTCCTGGTTGGTGACGCGAATGTGCCACCGTGCGCCGGCCGGCAGCGGGAAGTAGGGGTTGTCGATCTGCGTGGTGAAGTTCGCCGGATTCAGGTTCGCCGGCTCGGATGCCTGCGGGAAGGTGTTGGTGGCGGATCCTGCGGATGAGGGCTTGTCGGAGCCGCCCCCACAGGCGACGAGCAGCGCGGGGAGCAGCGTGGCCGTGACCGCCGCTGCTCCCACGCGCGCTCTCGTTCCGGAGCCCATGGCGCTAGTTGCCGGTGTCGCCGCCGCTCTCGCTGTCGCCTTCGACGACGACCAGTTGGTAGTTCTGATCGAGGCGGACGTCGACCGTGTTGCCGTCGGGCTTCGTCACCTCGACCTCCCAGGTGGCGCCGTTCTCCGAATCGCGCTCGACGGCGTTGGCGTGACCACCGTTGGTGATCTTCAGCGCCGCGGTCCGGGCCTGATCGGCCTGAGGACCGGTAGCGCCGCCCTCACCGTCGTTGCTGGTCGCGATCGCGGTGCCGGCGCCGCCCGCCGCGAGGGCGAGGACGGAACCTCCGACGATCATGGCCTTGCGTGACAGGTGCATCTGTGCCTTCTCCTTTTCCTCCCAGTTGACTGGTTTCGACCGTCTTGTAGGTCCGCCCGATGAATCCCCCGTGAAAACCCGGGAGGCGCTGCTAGAAGGGCAGCTCGATCCAGACGTCCGCGCCGCTGCCGGGGCGGTTGGCTGCCTGAGCGCTGCCGCGGTGCGCGCGCGCAATCGCGTCGACTATCGCCAGCCCGAGGCCCGCGCCATCGGCGCCGCGCGAGGGATCGCCCTGGCTGAACCGCTCGAACGCGTGGCCGATGAAATCCGGGGGGAAACCAGGGCCCCGATCCTCGACGTGGATCGTGACGCCGCCGTTCCCCTCGTCCGCGCGCACCCTGATCTCGCCACCGCCGTGCTCGATCGCGTTCTCGACCAGGTTGGTGAGCGCCTGTTCGAGGCGCAGGCGGTCGCCCTCGACCGTCAGCCCGTCCGCAGGCTCGACCACCAAGGGGCGGCCGGCCTCCGTCATGCGCACGGAGAAACGCTCACGAACATCGCCGAGCAGGTCCGTCACCCCCACCCGCCTCAGGTCAAGCGCGAGCTTGCCGTCGGCCGAACGGGCCAGCACGAGGAGGTCCTCGGCCAGCCGGATCAGGCGATCCACCTCGACGATCGCGGATGAGATGGCGGCTCGCATCTCCTCCGGCGTCTGCGCATACCGCAGGGCGAGCTCGAGCTCCGTCTTGTGCATCGCAAGCGGGGTGCGCAGCTCATGGCTCGCGTCGTCGACGAAGGCGCGCTCACGCGCGATGGCCGCCTCGAGCCGTCCGAGCATCCCGTTGAGCGTCTCCCCCAGGCGACGGATCTCATCATCGGCCTCGGGCAGCGGCAGCCTCTGCTGCGAATCGTCGGCCGAGATCGCCGCGGCGCGCCGCCGCATCTCCTCAACCGGGCGCAGCGCTCGACCCGAGACCACGTAGCCCGCAGCGGAGGCAAGCAGCAGGGCCGCCGGAATCCCGATGAAGAGCAGGGTGCGCAGGTTGCCCAGGGACTCGTTGCGATCGTCCAGGGAGGCTGCGGTGATGACGACGAAGCTCTCGCCCGCGGGTCCACTCGCCGGGCGCGCCAGCAGGCGTGCCTGGCCGCTGATGCTGCGGACGTGCGACCGGGTGACGAGGAACGACTCGTGGGACGCGCGCGTCGCCTCCGCCGGGGTGATCTGGAGATCTCCGCCGAGCTGGGGCGTGGTCGCAAAGACGCTGCCGTCGGAGGCCAGCACCTGCGCGAAGCTCTCCTCACGCCCGAGGAGCTTCGCGTTTCGCGCCAGGTCGCCCCCGGCGACGAGGGACGCGATGTCGTCACCGTGGGTCCGCAGGCTCTGGTCGATCTGCTCGCTCAGCTCGGAGTCAAAGCGGGCGTAGACGAAGTAGCCGAGTGCCGCCAGGACGACCGCGCTCGCCAGGGCGAAGGCCAGGGTCAGCCGCAGCCTGATCGGGATCCGGGTCACGTTCCTCCGTCGTCGCGCATCCGGTAACCGGCTCCACGGACGGTCTGGATCGAGTTGACGCCGAACGGCCGGTCGATCTTCTTCCGCAGCAGGCGCACGTAGGAATCGACGATGTTCGACCGGTTCTCATACTCGTAGTCCCAGGCATGCTCGAGCAGCTGGAACCGCGACAAGACCTCGCCCGGGCGGCGCATGAACACCTCGAGCACCGAGAACTCCTTGGAGGAGAGATCGATCTCCTCCTCGCCTCGCCAGACCTGATGCTTCGCGGGATCGAGGCGCAGATCGCCGACCCGGAGCTCCGGCGAGCGCTCCCCGTTCGTGCGCCGGGCGAGCGCCCGCAGCCGCGCGAGCAGCTCGGCATAGGAGAACGGTTTCACCAGGTAGTCGTCGGCACCGGCATCGAGGCCGGCGACCCGATCCGGGACGCCGTCGCGCGCGGTCAACATGAGGATGGGCGACCAGACACCGTCGTCTCGCAGCCGCCGGCAGACCTCGAACCCGTCGATGCCCGGCAGCATCAGGTCGAGGATGATCGCGTCGTACTCCGTCGAGCCCGCCATCCAGAGGGCGTCCTCGCCCTGGGCGGCGATGTCCGCGGCCATCCCCTCCTGGCGCAGGCCCTTGCGAATCAGCCCGGCCATCTTCGGCTCGTCCTCGACGATCAGCACTCGCATCTCGGCTCTACCGAGATTGTCCCGCGAAGATGAAAAGCGGATGAAAAGACGGTGAGGCTACTGGCTGTGCTCGAGCCAGGCGGCCCAGGCGAAGAGGACGAGGGCCCCGATCAGCATCACGGCGCTCGCCCCCAGCGAGTTGTGAATGAGGGAGGTGAACGCGAACAGGAGGCAGATGAAACCGCCCCACGCGCTCACACCCCAGATCGGTCGTCCGTTCACTCGACCAAGCCTCTACCCGCAACCATCGGCCCAGACTCCTCCCATCGAGTGAATCTCGTGTGAAAGAGGACGGAAGTGCGAGTTCCCCCACCCGTGCGCCTTCGCACACTTCGATCGGAATTCGCGAAATAGTGTCCCGAGCACCGACCACCGAGGAGGAGAGGGATGGAAGCGAAGTCGATCGACGCGGGGGAGTTCCGCGAGAAGCAGCGCGAACAGTGGAACAAGGCAGCCGCCGGCTGGAACGAGTGGTCGGAATTCATGGACGAGACGGCCGGTTTGGTCAGCGAGCGCATGGTCGAGATCGCCGGGGTCGAGGAGGGAGACCGGGTCCTCGACGTGGGCGCCGGCTACGGCGAGCCCGCACTGACGGCCGCCCGCCGGGTTGGGGACGCAGGCAGCGTCATCGCGACCGACATATCTGCCGAGATGCTCAACTTCGGCCGGGCGCGCGCCGCCGCGAAGGGCGTCGAGAACATCGAGTTCATGCAGTCGGATGCGAACTCGCTCGACTTCCCCGCCGAGAGCTTCGACGCGGCGGTCTCGAGATGGGGAATCATCTTCGACCCCGACGGGGAGGGCGCCGCGGCCAAGGTTCGCGGCTTCCTCAAGCCCGAAGGCCGGTTTGCGATCAGCTCTTGGGGAGCGGTCGACGCCGTGCCGTGGCTGGGGATCGCGTTCAAGACCGCAATGGAGCGACTCGATGTGCCCTCGCCACCGCCGGGAACGCCCGGGCCGCTCTCACGGCCGACCCCGGAGGCGATCGGCGGGCTGCTCGAGGGCGGCGGTTTCTCCGACGTCGAGGTGGAGGAAATCGAGCTGATCCTGCCCTTCGAATCGGCCGAGGAATACACGCGCTTCGCGCAGGGGATCATCGCGCCTGTCGTCACCATGATCTCCGCGCATCCGGAGGATGTGCAGCGGCAGACCTGGGACGCGATCACGGAGAAAGCCCGCGAGCGGGCCGGCGACGATGGTCGGTTCACCCTCGCGAATCAGGTGTTGGTGGCGTCGGGCCAGGCGTAGGCTCTCCCAATCGAGATCGGCCAGCCGGAGACCCACAGATTCGAGGACGACGGCGGGATCCCCAACTCGCCGCTGCCTGTCCTGATCTACCCCGGCGTCGAGGCGGCCCGCGACGCCGACGCCTGCGAGCAGCTGCT
>DASTAI010000233.1:0-11995 GCA_035712865.1 Solirubrobacterales bacterium | reverse complement strand
CTCCCTCGAACGTGGAGATATCGCGCGCGACCTGAAGGAACGTCTCCCCGAGCACGTCCTCAGGATCGGGGGCTCCATTCGCACGGAGGTAGCCGAGCACGATCGGCGCGATGTCCCGGAAGATCTCCTCCCAGGCGCGCTCGTCTCCTTCCCTCGCGGCTGCAAGGAGGTTGCTGAATCGCTCCTCGCTCACACCCGCGAACGTAGCGGGCGCGGGCGATCGGATGGTTCATGATCGCCCGCGCCCAGCCGCCCGCCAGTGCTACGGGCTCAGTGTCAACGTCGTCTGGCCACTCGCTGCCAGACAGACGATCTTCCGGCCCTTCTTCTGCTTCTTGCCCTTCTTCTTTGAGCCGACCCTGCGATCCGTCTGGTCGGCGGTCGCCTGGAGCATCACCGTCGCCGGCGCAGCGTCGGTCGGACGCGGCAGAACGGCGGTGAAGTCACCGTTGGGCCTGGTCTCCGCCGTCTCGGCGAGCTGCGTGGTCCCCGCAGTCCCCGTGTACGAGAACCGGACCACCCTGTCCTTCCGGCAGCCGGAGTTCGACTTCAGGTTCCCGGTGACGGTGGTGGTCGCGTCGGCGCTGCCGAAGCTGCTCGGCGTTGCGAGGACCGAGAGGGTTCCCGCGGCCTGCTTCGGCGGCGCCTTGGGTCCCTTCCCGATCGCGGTCGCGGAAACGGCCAGTGAACCGGCGAGTACGCAGGTCGCCGTCACGCCCAACAGCTTTCGCATCGTGGTCCCTTCCCTGTTGGCTGACATCTCTGTCCAGTCAGCGCCGGGGGTGCCTGGGGAGTTACGGGTGGCGTGCGGTTTAACATGCAGGCTGTATGTCAACCACATCGACCGCTCGCCGGCCGGGCCGCCGCGAGGCGGACGCCCAGGCGACTCGCGAGGCGCTGATCCGCGCCGCCCTCGAGCTCTTCGCCGAGCGCGGTTATACGGACGTCGGCACGGAGGAGATCGTCGCCCGCGCCAAGGTCACGCGCGGCGCGCTCTACCACCACTTCGCCGACAAGCGGGACCTCTTCCGCGCCGTCTTCGAGCGCGTGGAAGCAGACCTGATGAAGCGGATCGGCACGCAGATGAAGGCGAGCGACGATCCTTGGGAGCTGATGGTGGGCGGCATGCGCTCGTTCCTCGACGCTTGCGAGGAGCCCGCGGTCAAGCAGATCTCCCTCACCGACGCGCCCGCAGTGCTCGGCTGGCGGGAATGGCGGGAGATCGACAACCGCCACGGCCTCGGTCTGACGCGCGCGGCTCTCCAGGGAGCCGTCGATGCCGGCGTCCTGCGGCCGATCGCGGTCGAGCCGATGGCGCACCTGCTCGTGGCCGCGCTCTCCGAGGCCGCCTTCGTGATCGCGTACGCCGAGCAACCGGCGAAGGCGCGCGAACAGGTCGAGCGGGCCCTGCTCGAGCTGGTCGACGGCCTGCGCGCCTAATCCGTTCCGCGCGGGCCGTAACCCTTTCGCCGCCTTCGTCGCTGTCCCGTTGGGAGACCCAAGACAGCCAATGGAGGTGATCAGGACGTGAAGCTGAGAACCCGCAAGCTGGCGGCGTTCGTGACCTGTCTCGGCATCGCCGCGGCATTCCCGGTCATGAGCTCCGCCGACAAGGGCGGCGTTCCGAACGGCGACAAGCCCTGCCCGACCAAGAAGGCGAAGAAGCACCCGAAGAAGCCGGCCCCGAACACGAAGGGCAAGAAGTGCGGCTTCCAGGTCGAGACCACGACGGCCGCGCCAACCAGCACCACCTGATCCGGAAGAGCTTCGGGCGGGGCGGTCCCGGAAGTACCCCTAGCCTGCGGGGCCGCTCCCGTCCGAATCTCTGAGTCGTGAGCTAGTTCAGCCGCTCGACGACCATCGCCTCGCCCTGCCCACCGGCCACACACATGGTCTCGAGGCCGACCTGGTGGTCGTCCGTCTCCATGGCGTTGAGCAGCGTGCCCATGATGCGAGCGCCGGTCATGCCGAAGGGATGCCCGAGGGCGATGGCGCCGCCGTGCGTGTTGAGCTTCTCCAGGGGGATGTCGCACTCGGCCATGATCGGGATCACCTGGGCGGCGAAAGCCTCGTTCAGCTCCACGGTGTCGATGTTCTTCATCGACATCCCGGCTCGGTCCAAGGCCTTCTTGATGGCGCCGATGGGGGCGACGCCCATGTACTCGGGCTCGTTGCCGTGGGTCGCGGCCGTCACGACCTTGGCGCGCGGCGTCAGCCCGAGCTCGTTGGCACGCTCGTCCGACATCATCAGCACCGCCGCCGCGCCGTCGTTGAGCGGACAGGAGTTCCCGGCGGTGACGCCGCCCCCGCCGTCGAACGCCTCCGGCAGCTCCGCGAGCTTCTCCAGCGTGGAGCTCGCCCGCGGGCCATCGTCCTTGGTCACCTTGCTCCCGTCGGGAAGGTCCACCGGGACGATCTCGCGGTCGAAGAAGCCGTCCTCCTGGGACCTCACGGCGAGCTCCTGGGAGCGCTGTGCGTACTTGTCCATGTCCGCACGGCTCACCTCGTAGCGCTTGGCCACGTTGACCGCCGTCAGGCCCATCTCGATGTAGGCGTTGGGCTGGCCGTCGTTGCCCTGCAGCTTCTCGTTCTGATCCGCCGCGCCCGCCGGCTCGGTGCGCTCGTTGTAGCGGCTCACCCACTCCACCCCCGCCGCGATGTAGGTATCGCCCTGGCCCGAGCGGATGGCGTTGGCCGCGTGGCGGATCGAGTCGAGGCTGGAGGCGCAGTAGCGCGACATCGTCACGCCGTTGACGGTCTCGGGCAGCTTCTTCGAGAGCAGGACCATGATCCGGGCGATGTTGAACGCCTGCAGGCCCTGCGGCATGCCGCAACCGCAGAACACGTCCTCGACCTCGGAGGGCTGCACCTCCTGGTTTCGGTCGAGCAGCTCGTCGAGCACGAAGGCGCCCATCTCGTCGGGGCGCAGCTGGGCCAGCGAGCCCTTGAAGGCCCTGCCGATGGGCGTGCGGACGGTGTCGACGATCACTGCTTCGGGCATTCGTGCGTCTCCTTGGGAAGTAGAACCGCGATGGACGGACGCGAAATGGTACGGGGAAGGCGAACCGGGGTGCCTCGACCCGAGGCCGGTCTAGGATGCCCGCATGGCGGACGGCAGGCAGACGCCCCGCATCCGGATGCCGCGATTCGGCCGGCCGGGACGCGCCTCGGGCGCCACGGAGGAGCAGGAGACGGCCACGCAGGACACGGAGGAGGCGACGGACACGAAGCCGTTGACGAAGCCGGAGGAGTCCACCAAGCCCGGCAACGGAGGCCCGGCGGCCGCTCAGACCCCCGACGCGAAGGAGCCGTCCTCGCAGCCGAACAAACCCGGCGAGTCGCCACAGACCCCCGAACCGACCCTCGAGGAGCGCATGGAGGGGATGCAGGGCTGGATGGCGGAGATCGAGCGCAAGCAGGCGAGGATCACGTACTTCGGCGGCCTCGCGCTGTTGCTCGCTCTGGGCGCCGCCGGCGTCGCCCTCTACTTCGGGCTCACGACCCACTCCGACAGCGCCAGCAAGAAGGACGTGGACGCGCTCTCGGCGCGGGTGAACTCACTCCAGGGGGCGGTGACGAAGAACAGCAAGGACACGCAGAACGCCCTCAACGCCTCCATCGCCCAGCTCCAGCAGTCGCTCTCGGGGCTGCAGAAGCAGCAGGCGCAGGCGCAGGCGACGATCTCCACCCTTCAGACCCAGGTCAACGCCGCGGCGGCGAACCAGAATGCGGCCGCGGGCACCACGACGACCCCGGGCACCACCACGACCACGCCCGGAGCGAATCAGGGCAAGTGATTAGTGCTATACGGCACTAAGTTGACGCCTGCCAGCCACGCTCGTCCGGCTGGTCGTCTAGCTTGACCCGCGGAATCGGCTCTCGAAAGGAGGTCCTCGATGCCTGAGGGCTACTGCGTCAAGGAACGCAAGAAGGTCGAGATCAAGGATCCGCAGCAGGTCACGATGAAGAACGGCCGTCCGGCGATCCAGGGGACCTGCCCGGACTGCGGGACCAAGATCTTCAAGATCGGGAAGCTCTCCTAGCTCTGGCTCCGAACGCGTGGAGGACCGCCCACGCGTGCTCGACGGCCCGCCGGGGTTGGCGGGACGCGTGTCCTGGCCTGATCGAGCAGGCGTGTCGCGACCTCGGCCGGCGTGGCCTCCGGCCGAGGCTCGCCGCTCTCGGGCGCGAAGAAGGCCACTCTCACGCGCGGGCGTCGCGGTCGTAGAGCGTCATCTGAGGCTAAATCCTGCTCCCCCCTGGCGCCCGTAGTGCTGATGAAGGCCGCGGAGAGCGGTCGGACCTACGTACACAGTGGAGGTGTGGATGCGCTTCAAGCGACATTTCGCAGCGCTGTTCGTGATCGGATCCGCGATCGCCATCCCGTTGGCCGGTTGCGGCGGGGGCGGTGACGACAGCAGCACCAGCGCCGATACGAGTGGCGGCGAGGCCACCCAGGCCTCGACGACCGCGGGCGGTGGAGGTGGTGCGAGTCAGACGGTCGACATGACCGCGGTGGACTACAAGTTCAACCCCTCGGACACGACGGTGAACTCCGGCAACGTCACCTTCAACCTGAAGAACGACGGCCAGCAGCCTCACTCACTCGAGATCGAGGACGTCAACGGTCAGGACCAGGAGCTGGAAGGGGACGTCTCACCCGGTCAATCCGGAACGCTGAAGGTGAACCTGCCGTCCGGAAAGTACGAGTTCTACTGCCCAGTCCCCGGTCACAAGGAGATGGGCATGGAGGGCGAGATCACGGTCAAGTAGTCCTGCCCACGGCCGTGCCCTTCCGGGGCAGCCGGATCAGGGGAACGCGACTACGCCCC
The DNA here is from genome assembly GCA_035712865.1 of Solirubrobacterales bacterium. Classification (GTDB taxonomy): domain Bacteria; phylum Actinomycetota; class Thermoleophilia; order Solirubrobacterales; family 70-9; genus DASUPK01. Next base: position 7,163 of record DASTAI010000233.1, on the reverse strand, counting down.
CGAGGACGCCCACGTAGGCCGTGCCGTCCGGCCCGAGCGTCACGGGGGCGTAGTTGTTGTTGAAGCCGAAGCCCGTGCCGGCCAGACGGCGGTAGACGGTGCGCCCTGACCTGTAGTCGAGCGCGGTCAGGTACCAGGAGTCGATGCCGTCGGAGCGCTGCGGGTGGGTGTAGGTGTAGACCAGCCCGTTGGCGAGCGAAAGCTTCGGCACCACCGACGGCGCCCGTTCCTCGCTCGTCCACGCGGTCCGGCAGCGGAACTTCGCCGGGCGCTTCCGCTTCCCGCCCTTCTTGGCCCCCTTCGCCTTCTTCTTGACGACGTCGATCCGGGTCAGGCCCGGAGAGCTGACGCCGCCGCTGAGATCCGCGGCGCTGATCCTGTAGCCGTAGTTGTTCTCGGCGATCAGCGACCTGTTCGTGCCGATCAGCGAGTTGTCGGTCGCGCTCGCGCCCTGGGCGAAGACCGGCGCGGAGCAGACCCGGCGCGCCTTCGCCTTCCCCTTGCCCTTCTTCTTCCCCTTCAGCCTGAGCGCGCGGCGATACACCTCGACGTTCATCGGATCGGCGTTGTCGGTGATCGCCACCCATTTGCCGCCCATCAGCGTCGGGGTCGTTCCCGAGCCGGCGTCGCTCTGGCCGGGCTTGTGGATGCCCGAGTTCGGATAGACGATCCGCCAGCTCACCCTCGGCCCGCCCTTCGAGTTGGCGTCGAAGCGATAGAGGGCCTTGTCGGAGACGATGTAGACGCCGCCGGTCTCGTCGACGGCGAAGGAATTCGAGATTCCCTCCCCGGACAGCCTCTTCGTCCTCACCTTGCCGCTGCCGCGATCGATCGTCCCAACGATGCCCTGCCGGGTGACGAACCAGAGCCGTCCCGACCAGTCGGGGAGCACGGAGACGATCCCCTCCCCCGGCGGCACGACGTTGCTGAGGTCGTAGTCGGCGTCCACCCCGAAGCCGGGGGCGGACGTGGTCGAGACGACCAGGATGTGTCGGTCGTTCGTCGGGAGCACGGCCCGGTTGCGCTGGTCGAGGTAGAAGTAGCCACCGCCTGAGAAGTCGGTGAACGGATTCCCACCCGGGTTCACGTTGCGGGGCGGCAGGGGCAGCGCCGCCAGGACCTGCAGGCTGTGCGGGTCGAGCAGCACCAGGACGGGCCGGTCGAGGCCGACGCAGACCGTGACGATCCGGCCCTGGGAATCGAAGGTGATCGAGCCGCACTCGTGTCCCGGCGGGAAGTACGCCGATGGCTCGACGCCGTCGCCGAGAGGACCCGACACGCGGTAGGTGTCGCTCATGTACGGGTCGTCGTGGATGTTGTTGTGCGGGTTGGGCGCCATGAACGGGTTGCGCGGCGGCGCGGGACCGCCGACCGGGTTCGGCGTGGCGGTGGTGCCGTCGAAGCCGGGCACCAGGGGCCGCTCGGGATCCGGAATGGGGACGACGGGAGCGCCGGGAGTCTGGCCCAGCGCCGACCCGGGGCACGCGGCGATCGCGGCGACCGTCAGCCCCGCGATCAGTCCTGCTCGAGCCCCGCAACCCCTTTGGCGCATCCGGCCGCGAGCATACGGGAGACTTCTCGTCCATGGCGCAGAAGCCGCTCGAGCTGATCCTGGCTCGGAACTTCCTCACCAGCCTCTCCACGCCGGCGTTCCTGACCGACGAGAGCGGCGCGCTGATCTTCTACAACGAGGCCGCGGGCGCCCTTCTCGGGATCTCCTTCGAGGAGTCCGGGCGGATGGAGGCGAAGGACTGGGGACATCGGCTCGCGCCCTTCGACGAGACCGGCGAGATCGCGCCGATCGAGGAACGTGAGATGACCAAGGCCCTGCGCCGAGGCAAGCCCGCTCACGGGCACTTCAAGATCCGCTCGGCAAACGGTGAGCAGTTCGAGATCGAGGCGAGCGCCCTGCCGATCGTCGCGGAGGGTGGCCAGGAGGGAGCGATGATCTTCTTCTGGACGCAGAACAACTCGCGCGCTGGGCAATAGAGGTCTATAGGCTCCTCTGAGGAGAGAGGAATGGAGAGGTTCGAATGAGGGTCAAGGTTTGGGGGTCGAGAGGCTCCGTCCCGGCACCGGGGCCGGAGATGAACAGGTACGGGGGCAACACCTCCTGCGTCGAGGTCAATCTTTCCGACGGCACCAAGCTGATCATCGACGCCGGCACCGGTATCCGGACCCTCGGCGTGGGCATCGCCGAGTCGCTCCCCAACGTCAACATCCTCCTCACCCACCTCCACCTGGACCACATCCAGGGCTTGATGTTCTTCGCGCCCTGCTTCCGCTCCGAGTCCCAGATCACCATCTGGGGCCCCGCCTCCCCCGAGGCCTCGCTCGAGGAGCGGATCGCGCGCTACATCTCCGCCCCGCTCTCGCCGGTTGAGGTGCGGGAGCTTCCCTGCGGGATGAGCTTCCGGGACACGCCGGCGACCGAGTGGGAGATCGGGCCGGCGAAGATCCGCGCCGAGGCGGTCACCCATCGCGGCCCCACGCTCGGCTATCGGATCACCGACGGCGACACGACGATCGCCTACATCTCGGACCACGAGCCGGGCCTCGGCGCCTCGCTCGAGACGCTAGAGACCGAGTGGATCTCGGGCTTCGACCTCGCCCGTGACGCCGACCTGCTCATCCACGACTGCCAGTACACGGACGAGGAATACCCCGAGCATGTCGGCTGGGGCCACTCCAAGCTGACGGACGCGCTCACGTTCGCGCGTCGCGTCGAGGCCCGCCGGCTGATGCTCTTCCACCACGACCCGCTGCACTCCGACGACTTCCTCGATCGCTTCTATGAGACCGCCCAGGAGCGCTGGGCCGATCTCGGCGGGGCCGACGGCGCCATCGAGATGGCCGCCGAGACCCAGGAGATCGAGGTCGGCGCTCCAGCGAAGGCGGGCGTTCCGTCCTAGACGTCGGGCGTCCGGTCCGCCCAGGGCCGCTCGCTCTCGAGCTGAGCGCCGAGTGAGATCAGGGTCGCCTCGTCGTTCGGACGCGCGACCAGCATCACCGAACGCGGCAGGCCCGAGTCCGTGAACCCGGCCGGGATCACGGCGGCCGGCTGCCCCGTGTAGTTCCAGGCCGCCCCGTAGGGATAGACGTTCGACATCCCGTTGATCGTGCGCAGAGCCCCCTGACCCCGCCAGCGTCCGACCTCGGGTGCCAGCTGCGCCGTGGCGGGGGTGAGCAGCACGTCGTGGTCCCGCCAGAGCTCCTGGATCCGGGCGGTCGCGGCGGGCATCCGGTCGCGTACCTTCGCGAGCCGGCGGTCGCTGAAGAGCCGGCCCAGCCGGACGAAACCCTTGCTCTGGTCAGAGAGCCGCTCCGGATGTGGCAGCGACAGCGCCTCATCGCGGATCCCCCGGAAGTAGAGGGGATAGAAGTCGGTGACGAGCGCCCCCAGCTTGGGCGCGGCCTCCGTCACCTCGTGGCCGAGGGAGCGGAGCAGCCGGATCGTCTCCTCGTAGGCAGCGATCACCTCGTCCGCCTTCGGCACCGGCAGGATTGTCTTGGTGGTGCAGGCGATCCGCAGCTTGCCGGGCGGCGTCCGCGCCGCCTCCACCAGCGGCCGCTCGAACGGCGGCGGCGAGTCGAAGTCGCCCTTCTCCGGGCCGCTGACCGCGTCGAGGTAGAGGGCGGTGTCCATCACAGTCCTGCTGTTGCAGCCCGAGACCGAGAGCCCGTGCCAGTGCTCGCGGTCGGGGGACATCGAGACGCGGTTGCGCTGCGGCTTCAACCCGAAGAGCCCGCAGAAGGCGGCCGGCCATCGGATCGACCCCGCGCCGTCGGTCGCGTGGGCGATCGCGGCCATGCCCGCGGACACCGCGGCGCCGCTGCCGCCGCTCGATCCGCCGGGGGTCCTGGACGGATCCCAGGGGTTTCGCGTGTCGCCCCAGGTGGGGCTCTCGGTGAAGCCGTAGATCGCGAGCTCGGGGAGATTCGTCTTGCCGAGGATCACCGCGCCCGCGTCGCGGAGCCGGCGGACGATCAGGCTGTCCTCCGTCGCGGGCGCCCCGTAGGCGGCGGTCCCGTCGGTGGTCACCTCTCCCGCGTAGTCGACGTTGTCCTTGATCGCAACGGGGACGCCGAGGAGGGGCGCCTCCTCTCCGGCCGCGAGCCGCTCCTCCGCTCTCTTTGCGTCGGCCCGCGCCCCCTCTCCGAGCACCACCCGGTAGGCGTTCAGCTTCGGGTCGATTCGCGAGATGCGCTCTAGGTAGATCTCGACCAGCTCGCTCGGCGAGATCTCCTTCGCGCGGACCATCTCGGCGATCCGGGCCGCCCCGGCGAAGGCCACCTCATCCCTGGTCGTGGGCATCACGCTCACAGCCGCCATCCTTCCGCATCGAGGACCTCCTCCGCCGCCCGATCGCCCGATCGGACAGCGCCCTCCATGTAGCCGCACCAGACGCTGGCGGTCTCTGCTCCCGCCCAGTGGATCCGCCCCGCGGGGCGGCGCAGCGCCTCGCCATAGGGCACGAGCGCCCCCGGAGCGAAGGAGCAGACGGGCCCGCCGCGGCTCCATTCCTCCTCGGCCCAGGCCGTCTCGAGATAGATGCCCGGTTTCGCCGCCTGCTCCCCGAAGAGTCGCTCGAAGCACTCGAGCACCACCTGGCGGCGCTCCGTCTCGGAGCGGCGCGCATGGCGGATCGCCCCTGCCCCGGCGATGAAGCCGAGCAGCACCCCCGGCGATCCGTCGGGAGGAGAGTTGTCGAACGTCGTCGTCACCGGGCCGCCGTCGCTGACGGCCTGCCCGCTGAGGCCCGCCGCCCGCCAGAAGGGCTCCGGATAGACGGCCGCGCATTTCGTCAGAGCGCCGTGCGCCATCCTCTGGCTGAGCTGGTCGCGGCGGCCGCCCAGCGACGGGGCGAAGGAGATCCGGGCGGCGAGCGGCGGTGGCACCGCCACGATCACGCGCTGGGCCCGGGCGTCGAGGCCGTCGGCCTCGACCTCCAGGCCGGCGCTGTCCTGGGCGATGCGCCGAACCGGTGCATCGAGCGCCACCAGGCCGCCGAGCTCCTCGGCCAGTCGCTTCGAGATCAGCTGGGAGCCGCCGACGAAGCGGTCCTGCTGAGCCCCACCCTCGACGTCGATCAGCGCGTCGAAGCTCCCGGCGGAGGCGACGTAGGAGAGCATCCAGAGCGCCGACAGCTCCGCGGTCCCGGTGCCCATCACCGTGCCGATCGCGGTCTCGAGCAGGCTGCGTGCCTTCTTCGTGCGCGCGGCCCGGCGCACCCAGCTGGCGAGGGTCTGCGAGTCGAGCTCCTCCGCCTTCGGCGAGGTCCAGGGCGCATCCGCCGGGACGCGCCCTGCGGCGCGACGGACCTTGCGCCTCGCCCGCGCGACGTCGAGCAGGACGTGCGGCGCGAGACGCGGGATCGTCCCCCGGTAGCGGCGCTGCTTGCCTCTGAGCTCGAGCAGGTTGCGGCCCTCGTGGTGTGTCGGGAAGGTCTCGACGCCGAGCTCGCCGGCGAGGGCCAGCAGCCGCTCCTGGGTCGGGCCAACCCACTGCCCTCCCATCTCCGTCACCTTGCCGGCCCCGATCGACGCGTTGACGGTCCGACCGCCGACCCGGTCGCGCGCCTCGATCACGAGCACGGTGCGCCCGGCGGCGACCAGCTGACGAGCCGCCACGAGGCCCGCCAGACCGGCCCCCACAACGATGACGTCGGCCTCACGTCGTCCGGGTGCGGAGGACACGCGCCGGACGCTATCGAGGGATGGGTGACCCGGACCGGCGGTCAGTCCGAGTTGCCCGGGACCTGAAAGCGCAACACCCCGCGCTGCGCGCGTGTTCTAGAGGGACAACACGATCCCAGGGAGGGATTCGGATGCGCAGGAGAACAATCGCCCTCGTCGTCGCGGGGTTGGCGGTCATGGCTGCAGCGACAGCCACGGCCGCCCTCGCGGCGACGATCACGGGCACTGACAACGACGACCAGTTGTTCGGCACCCGCGCCGGCGACCAGATCATGGCCCTGGCGGGGAACGACGCGGTGCTGGCGCTGCGTGGCAACGACTATGTGGACGCCGGCGACGGGAACGACTTCGTTCTCGGCAACCGGGGTGCCGACCTGCTTCGGGGACGCAACGGCGACGACATCGTCCGCGGCGGACGCGGGGCTGACCACGTGTTCGCCGGGATCGGCGTCGACACCACGTTCGGCGGGCCCGGAGACGACGTGATGTACGCCCTCGCGAAGGCGGATGCGCTGACGCCGGGCGGCGACACGGTGTTCGCGGGACGCGGTCACGACGTCATCCACGTCAACGACGGCGAGTCGGACACGGTCGACTGCGGCGCCGATCGCGACATCGCGATCGTCGACCTCGGGGACCTGGACAACGTTCGCCACTGCGAGGTCGTGATCCAGCGGGCGCCGAACCCGCAGGACGACCAGCAGGAGGGCTAGCGGTCCGAGGAGTCCTGGCGGGGGGCTCAGCCCTCCGCCAGGACCTTCGCCTTCTCCCGCTCGAACACGGCGTCGGTCAGGGCGCCGGACTCCCGCAACTTCTGCAGCCGCTCGAGGTTCGCGATCTGTCCGCCGGTGCCGCCGCCACCACCGGAGCTGGGCGGCGAAGTGCCCCACGGAAGACGGCTCGCCAGTCCCTGTGCTGCCTGCGCCTGGTCTAGGCCGGCGCTCAGCCGCGACATCACCCCGTCGCTCGTCCCGCCCGCGGTCGCGGTCACCGAAGCGGGCCGCTCGTCCCGTCGGCCGAAGCCCTTGACCAGGCCGCCGAGAGCGATCAGCAAAGCCGGGAGGCCCATGACCAGGAAGGTCCCGCCGACGATGATCCCGCCGAGCTTGCCCCCGCTCGAATCCTGGATCGCCTGGTTCGTCAGAGACGCAATCAGCGAGGTGGCGCCGGTGGCGGTGAAGAAGAGGCCCCACGCGAAGACGCCGAGGCTGAAGCCGACGAACCGGCCGCCCCGCCCGTCACGGTCCCAGGGGGGGTCTCCCCGCATGGCGAAGATCGCGGCCCCGATCAGCCCGCCGAAGATGCTCACGATGAGCAGGAGGATGTCGGTGCCGGTGCCGGCCGGACAGGGCTGGCTGATCTCGTACGGCGTGTTGCCGGAGGCGCACGTTCCGGTCTCGAGCAGCGAGACCAGCTTGACGTTGAAGAGGACGATGCCGCCGACGAACAGCGCCAACCCCAGCGGT
>DASTAI010000232.1:0-2861 GCA_035712865.1 Solirubrobacterales bacterium | reverse complement strand
GGGAAACCTTATGGGGAGCGGTCGATCGCCCTTTCCGAGCTCTTGGTCTCCCGGGGGCGTAGAATCATTGGCTGACTGACCAGTCAATCAGCCGAGCTCGACCCTGAAAGGAGGCGGGCATCGTCACGGTCAGCACCGAACAGGACGCAAACCACCTGCGCCGGGCACGCGAGCTCGCGGAGGGCGGTCGCGGGCAGGTCAGCCCGAACCCGCTCGTCGGCGCCGTGATCGTCCGCGACGAAGAGGTGATCGGCGAAGGCTTCCACGCCGCCCTCGGCGAGCTGCACGCCGAGCGCGCCGCGATCGAGGACGCCCGCGGCCGCGGGGAGGACTCGGCCGGCTCGACCATCTACGTCACGCTCGAGCCCTGTGCCCACACCGGCAGGCAGCCGCCCTGCACCGAGGCCATCCTCGACGCCGGCATCTCCCGCGTCGTCTACGCCTCGGAGGACCCGACCGAAAAGGCCTCCGGACGCGGACCGGGGATGCTGCGCGACGGCGGCGTCACCGTGGAGCTCGCGGGCGGACCGGAGGCCGCCGCGGCGCGACTCCTCAACCAGTCCTTCCGCAAGCGCGCCCGCACCGGACGGCCGCTGGTGACCTACAAGGCGGCCATGTCCCTGGACGGCCGCGTCGCCTCGCCGACCGGCGACTCACGCTGGATCTCGAGCGTCGAGAGCCGCGAGCTGGTGCATCGCTGGCGCGCGGAGGCCGATGCCGTCGCCGTCGGGATCGGCACGGCCCTGGCCGACGACCCCCTCCTGACAGCGCGGATCGAGGGCGTCTCGCGCCAGCCGGCTCGAGTCGTCTTCGACTCCCATGCCCGCCTGTCGACCGATTCGGCCCTCGTCAATTCGATCGACCAGGCGCCGCTGATCGTGATCTGCGCGCCCGAGGCGCCCTCGGCTCAGCGGGACGGGCTCGAGCGCGCCGGCGCCGAGGTGATCGTCGCTCCGGGACGGACTCCGCGTGCTCGCCTCGACGCCGCTCTCGACGAGCTCGGCCGCCGCGAGATGCAGAGTCTGCTTGTGGAGGGAGGCCCGACGCTCGCAGGAGCCCTCTTCGACGCCGGCGAGATCGACGAGATGCGCCTCTTCATCGCACCGGTTCTGGTCGGCTCGGCGCAGGCGCGTGCCGTTCTGGAGGGGGAGGGGGCGGCGAGGATCGCCGAGGGGGCGAGGCCACTCGCGTCCAGCTTCGAGGGCGTTGGGGAGGACATCCTCATCCGCGCCCGGCTGCGGGAGTGGTGATGTTCACCGGGATCGTCCAGGAGCTGGGCGTGCTCAAGTCCCTCGAGAGCTCGGCGGACGGGGCGCGTCTCCGCATCCACGCCGAGCTCGCCTCGGAGATGCGCGAGGGTGACTCCGTGAGCGTCAACGGCGCCTGCCTCACCGCGACCTCCGCCGGCGACGGAGCCTTCGAGGCGGACGCGATGCACCAGACCCTCGACCTGACCACGATCGGCGGCCTGGAGCCGGGTTCCCGCGTGAACCTCGAGCTGCCTGTGAGGGCTGAGGACCGGCTCGGCGGTCACATCGTGCAGGGGCACGTCGACGGGACCGGCCGCGTGACGGCGAGCAGCGACGACGGCTTCGCGAGGCGGCTCCGGATCGAGCTGCAGGCGGAGCTCCTCCCCTACGTCGTCGAGCACGGCTCGATCGCGATCGAGGGGGTGAGCCTCACGATCGCCTCGCTCGCCGATCCGGCGGTGGAGGTCTCGCTGATCCCGGAGACCCTCGAGCGCACGACGCTCGGCTCGCTTGCGCCGGGCAGCCGGGTCAACGTCGAGTGCGACGTCCTCGCCCGCTACGTCGCCCGCCAGCTTTCCGGCGGCCACCTGTCACCCTTAGCCACCGAAGAGGAGCGCTAGATGCCGAGGCAGACCGAAACGAAGACGGAAGCGCCGTTCGCCACGGTCGAGGAGGCGATCGAGGACATCCGCCGCGGGCGGATGGTGGTCGTCTGCGACGACGAGAACCGCGAGAACGAGGGTGACCTGACGATGGCGGCGCAGTTCGCGACCCCGGAGGCCGTCAACTTCATGGCGACCCACGGCCGGGGCCTCATCTGCCTGGCGCTGACCGATGAGCGTTGCCAGGAGCTCGGACTCGACCTGATGGCGGCCAAGAACGAGGCGCCGTTCCAGACCGCGTTCACCGTCTCGGTCGAGGCGCGCGATGGGGTCACCACCGGCATCTCGGCCGCCGACCGGGCGCGCACGATCCAGGTTGCGATCGACCCTCACTCACAGCCGCAGGACCTCGTCCAGCCCGGGCACGTCTTCCCGCTCAAGGCGAAGGACGGCGGCGTCCTCGAGCGTACGGGCCAGACCGAGGCCGCCATCGATCTCGCGCGGCTCGCCGGCCTGATCCCCGCGGGGGTGATTTGCGAGGTGATGAACGAGGACGGGACCATGGCGCGGGTTCCGGACCTGGTCGGCTACTGCGACAAGCACGACCTGAAGATGATCACGGTGGCCGACCTGATCGCCTACCGGCGGCGCACGGAGAAGCTCGTCGAGCGGATCGTCTCCACCAAGCTGCCGACCGCCTTCGGAGAGTTCTCGGCAGTCGGCTACCGCTCTCTGATCGACGACAAGCACCACGTGGCGATGGTCAAGGGCGACGTCTCGGGCTCCGAGGACGTCCTGGTCCGGGTTCACTCCGAGTGCCTCACGGGCGACGTCTTCCATTCGCTGCGTTGTGACTGTGGCGAGCAATTGGAGGCCGCGCTGGCGATGATCGAGGAGGAGGGGAAGGGGGTCCTCCTCTACCTCTCGCAGGAGGGACGCGGCATCGGCCTGTTGAACAAGCTTCGCGCCTACAGGCTCCAGGAGGAGGGCCTCGACACCGTCGATGCCA
>DASTAI010000231.1:0-8328 GCA_035712865.1 Solirubrobacterales bacterium | reverse complement strand
GACGGCAAGCCGCGAGCGATCCCGGGGCACTCGATGCCCCTGGTCGGGCTCGGGGTGCTGATCCTGTGGCTGGGGTGGTTCGGCTTCAACCCCGGCTCGACCCTGGCCGCCCTTGGCAACCGGTTCGCTGAGGTCGCCCTGGTCACCAACCTGGCCGCCGCCGCGGGCGTGATCACCGCGGTCAGCACGATGTACCTGATGCGGAAGACCATCGACATCGGCATGGCCGGCAACGGCGCGATCGCGGGACTCGTCGCGATCACCGCTCCCTCCGGCTACGTCGAGTTCTGGGCCGCGCCCATCATTGGTGGGATCGCGGGGGTGGTCGTCGTGTTCGGCGTCCTGACCATCGACAAGTACCTCGACGACCCGGTCGGCGCACTGTCGGCGCACGGCCTCGCGGGCATCGTGGGCACGCTCTGCTGCGGGATCTTCACCTCCCCGCGGCTGGCGGAGCTCAACGGCGTCGGCGATCCTGGCCTCTGGTACAGCGGCAGCTTCCACCAGCTGGGCGTTCAGGCCCTCGGCATTCTGGTGGCGTTCGTCTCCGTGTTCGTGGTCTCATACATCGTGTTCTTCGCGATCAAGAAGACGATCGGTCTCCGCGTGACGCCCGAGGAAGAGGACGCTGGGCTCGACATCTCCGAGCACGGCATGTACGGCTACCCCGAGCAGTTCATCCCGCAGCCCGAGTACCCGGGTGCGGCGAGCGGGCCTCTGCCCGTTGGCCAGCCGGCTCTCGGCACCACGGCGATGACCGCGGACGCCAAAGCCAAGTGAGGAGGTGAACATGAAGAAGATCGAGGCATTCATCCGCCACGAGGCGTTCGAGCCGATCCGGACCGAGCTGCTCGACAGGGGATTTCCCTCCCTGTCGATCGGCGAGGTGAAGGGGTCCGGGCGCCAGAAGGGCGTCGTCGAGACCTATCGCGGCTCGAGTCTGACCGTCAACGTGCGACCGAAGCTCAAGGTGGAGGTCGTGGTTGAGGACAAGGACAAAGGCCTGGTCGTCGAGACGATCCTCAAGCACGCTCGCACGGGCGACGTCGGGGACGGGAAGATCTTCGTCCTGCCGGTCGAGGAGGCGATCCGCATCCGCACCGGCGAGGAGGGCGAAGCCGTCCTGCAGGCGCACCAGGAGGAGGAGATTCCCGCCTAGACACAGGCTGTACTGAGCCACTGGGGCCGGGCCGTGCGCCCGGCCCCAGTGCGTTCTCGGGCCAGATCCGGGTGCATGGAGGCTGGCCCGGCGGATGTCGGGTGGTCAATACCCTTGCTGGCATGAGAATCGACGAGATCCTCGCTTCATCCCAGCCGGTCTTCTCGGTCGAGTTCTTCCCCCCCAAGACGGAGGAGGGCCGGGAGATGCTGTTCGAGACCGTCGAAGTGCTTCGCAAGCTCGGCCCGAGCTTCTTCTCGGTCACCTACGGAGCCGGAGGGGCGACGCGCGAGGGCACCGTTGAGATCACGCGCGAGATCCGCGACCAGCACGGCGTCGAGGCGATGGCACATTTGAGCTGCGTCGGCGAGACGAGGGAGAACCTGCGGGCGATCGTGGAGGAGATTTCGGCCGCGGGAATCGAGAACATCCTCGCGCTGCGCGGGGACCCACCCCGAGGTCAGACCGACTTCGAGCAGGCGGAGGGAGGGCTCGGCAGCGCCGCCGACCTGACGGCGCTGATCACCGAAACGCATGACGAGATCTCGATCGGAGGCGCGTGCTTCCCCGAGGTCCATCCGGAGGCGGTCAGCATGCAGGCCGACATCGCCTACCTGAAGACCAAGGTCGACAACGGCGCCAGCTTCCTGATCACGCAGCTCTTCTACGACAACCAGTCCTACTTCGACTTCGTGCCGGCGGCCCGGGCGGCGGGCATCGACGTGCCGATCATCCCGGGGATCATGCCGATGACCCGCTACCAGCAGATCGCGCGGATCGCCGAGCTCTGCCAGGCGAGGATCCCGGGGCCGCTGGCGGAGGCCATGGAGGCGGCCGACGGCAGCGAACAGGCCGAGTTCGGGATCGGGGTCGCCTACGCCGCGCAGCAGTGCGCCGAGCTGCTGCGGGCAGGAGCGCCGGGGATCCACTTCTACGCGCTCAACCGCTGGCCGGCGACGCGCGCGATCCTGGCGGCGCTGCAGGCGGCGAAACCGTGGGAGAGCGGCCCCACCGAGGAGCCGGCTGCCGTTCGAGCGACCTGATCTCCGCCTAAACTCGCTCATCACATGGCCGAGTTCGAGCACAACGGCTTCCGCATCTCCTACGACGAATACGGCGCCGGCGAGCGTCCGCTGGTCCTGATCCATGGCCTCCTGATGAACCGCCGGATGTTCGACCGCCTCGGTCCCGCCATGGCTGAGCGCGGCAATCGCGTCGTCACGATCGACCTGCTTGGTCACGGCCGCTCGGATCGGCCGGCCGACATGTCCCAGTACTCCATGACCTTCTTCGCGCATCAGGTGGCGGCTCTGCTCGACCACCTCGGGATCGACGAGGCGGTGGTCGGCGGCACCTCGCTGGGCGCCAACGTCTCGCTCGAACTCGCCTACCTGGAGCCGAAGCGGGTGAAGGCGATGATGGTCGAGATGCCCGTCCTCGACAACGCGCTCCTGGCCGCCGCCGTGATCTTCACGCCGATGATGCTCACGCTGCGATTCGCGGACCCGGTCCTGAAGCTGCTCGCGGCGGGAGCCCGGAGGATCCCGCGGAGCAATCCGCTGATCGACATCGGGCTCGATTGGATCAGGCAGGATCCCGCACCCTCCGAGGCGGTTCTGGAGGGTCTCTTCCTGGGCTCCTCGGCGCCCCACCGCCAGTTCCGCGTCCAGATGGACCAGCCGGCGCTGGTGGTCGGCCATCACGCCGATCCCCTGCACCCCTTCTCGGACGCCGGCATGCTGGCCGAGGAGATGCCGAACGCAAGGTTGATCGAGGCGAACTCGATCCTCGAATGGCGGCTGAGCCCGAAGCGGCTCGACGGAGAGCTCGCGGATTTCCTCGATGACGTCTGGCGGGAGCGGCCGGTCGAGGCGCCGACGACCGATGGGGCTGCCGTCGAATCGCCCCTAAGTAAGGCTTGAAACTCACCCGCTAGCCTCTTCGCTCCCCGATGGCCAGTAGGAAGGAAGAGAAGGAACGCCTGCGCCAGCAGCGGCTTGCCGCTGAGCGGGCCGCTGCCTCCTCGGGCCAGCGACGGCTGCTGCTCGGCTACGTCGTCGCCGGACTGCTCGCGCTCGCGGTGGTCGCCGGGCTCGTCGTGGTGATCGTCAGCGGCAGCAGCAGCAGCGCCGAGGCGAGCACCTGCGAGAACGCCCACATCAAGAACTCCGGTGGGACGTTCAGGGGACTCGACCCTGACTGCCGGGAGGGCACGCCGCCGCCGACGATAAAGGTCGCCGACCTTCAGATCTCGGCGCAGAAGGCGGGCTGTGAGCTCCGACTGGACCTGCCCAACGAGGGCAACACGCACGTGCCCAACTCGACGCCTGTCGACTACAAGACAACGCCGCCGACCTCGGGCAACCACAATCCGGTCCCGATCGACGACGGCGCCTATCGCACACCGGTCACGGACGACACCAGCCAGCCGACCAACATCCGCAACGAGGTCCACTCGATGGAGCACGGGCGGATCGAGATCCACTACAAGCCGAGCCTGCCCGAGAACGAGCAGCTCGCTTTGAAGGGCGTCTTCGACGCCGACCCGAACGGGATGCTGCTCTACCCCGATCCGAACATGCCCTACGACGTGGCGGTCACCTCGTGGCAGAACATGGCGGTCTGCCCGAACTACAACGAGGGCGTCCTCGACCTGATCCGCAACTTCCGCGACACCTACCGGGGCAACGGCCCCGAGCAGCAGATCCCGATCGATTTGCCATAAGTCGCGCATCCCTCCTGCCCTCGAAGGGTTAGAAGGGGCGCATGCGCAAGTGGCTTCCGCCGGGGGTGTGCCTCGCGCTGCTGGGCGGCTTCGCCTGGGTGGCGGCGCCCGCGCTCTCCCTGCGCCCGTACGAGCCGGGCGGTGTCGACTTCGAGCGGCCCATTCCGGAGGCGAAGAGGGTTTCGGCCGAGGTCGTGGCTGCCACGCGCGCGGCGCATCCGCACGAGCGCGCTCCTCGCTGGATCTCGCCCCCGATCGAGGCGCCGCACCCGTTCGACCTGGTCGGCGTCGCCCGCGAGATGCGAACCGTCCAGATCCGCGTTCGGGACGACGGCGGCCGCTGGAGCAACTGGGTCGACCAGGAAGACGGGACGCCGATCTACACGGGCGGCTCGGTTGAGGCGCAGGTGCGGGCGTCGTTTCGCCCGCGTGGCCGCCTGCATTTCGTCAACGTCTCCGGCACGGCCGGTGGGCTCGTGGGCGACCTCCTCAACTCGGCGCGCGGGGCCATCAACACAGCCTTCATCTCGGTGGCCTCGACGCCACTCGCCCAGGCCCTCACGCCCAAGCCGCAGATAGTCAGCCGCGCCGGCTGGGGCGCCGACCTGGCGAGCGGCGGCTGCCCGCCCCGCGGTCCAGCCGAGTACGGCTCCGTGCAGGCGGCGGTCATCCACCACACCGTGAACGCCAACGACTACACGCCGGAGGAGGCGCCCTCGATCGTCCTCGGCATCTGCCGGTTCCACGTCTACGGCAACGGCTGGAACGACATCGGCTACAACGCGCTGGTGGACCGCTACGGCACCCTCTACGAGGGGCGCGCCGGCGGCCTCAAGCGGCCGGTCGTGGGCGCGCAGGCGCAGGGCTTCAATTCCCAGACCACCTCGATCGCCTCGATCGGCGACCACACCTCCGAGGCCCCGACTCCGCAGGCGCAGCGCTCGATCATCCAGTTCCTCGCCTGGAAGATGGCCGTCAACCGCGCCTATCCGGTGACCACCAGCGTCGCGCTCACCTCCGCCGGGGGATCCGAGAGCCGCTATCCGAAGGGCGCGGTCGTCACGGTTCCCCGCATCCTCGGCCACACGACGCTCGGTCTGACGGCCTGCCCCGGCGGGGCAATGATCCCGCAGATCCCGCAGATCACCGCGGCGGTCCAGAAGCGGATCAAACGCTTCGCGAAGGTGCGCTGCCGGAAGGGGTCCAAGGGGAAGCGCTGCCGGCAGCGGCACCGTCAACGCCGATAGGCGGGGAAGAAGCCGCTGGGGGCGTCTCCGGCAGCGGCGGAGAGCTCCTCGTAGGCGGCCGCGTCACAGATGACCTCGTGGGTGTGCCAGGGCGCCTCGCCGTTGGCGAAGCCGCGCTTGAAGTCGTCGAGGGAGTCCCCCGGGGTCACCCCGCCGCCGAGATTGACCGGCAGGGCGAGCTCCTCCCCCTTGGCGATCATCGCCCAGAAGAGGTTCTTCATCGGGGAGTCGTCCAGCGCCTCGTCGGCGGTGCCACCGAGGTAGTAGTGCAGGTAGCCGTCGCTGGCACCTGCAATGGCGCCGGCAAGCGCCTCGCCGTCACGCTCGGCCAGGATCAGCCAGCTCGGCTCGCTCAGCAGCAGGCGCGCGAAGTAGCTCGTCGGGTAGAGGTAGCGCTCAGCCGCCCCGGTGCGCGCCATCGTCTCGCCGTAGGCACGGTCGAAGCTTCGGAGCTGACCCATCTCGACCTCACGGCCGGGAACGAGCCGCGTCTCCCAGCCCTCTCTCAGGTTGCGGCGGATCTGCTCCCGCAGTCGCTTGCGGACACCGTTCTCGCCGTCGGCGAGGTGGACGTGCGAGCGGACGGTCCCTCCCGCCAAACAGGGCCGATCGCCGAGGCGGTCCCGGACGAAGATGCTGACCAGGCCCGTGCCGGACCAGTCGATCGAGTCCGGATCGGGAGGGTCATCGGGTGCGCGGTCCGCGCCTGGGTAGCCGTAGGGCGAGATCGCATCGAACCGATCGGTCCCCTCGATCTGCCGCGCGATCAGAGGCAGTCGCAGCTCCGAGCCCCCCTCCACCACCAGCGTATGGGTGACCGCCTCCGCCTCGAGGAAGGCAGGGGAGCGGAAGAACTGGCCGGCATCGGAGCTGGCCGACCCCTCGTCCTCGACCAGGCGCGCCTTCACCGGGTCACTCCTCGGGCGGCTCGGGCAGGTCCTCTCGGAAGCCGCCCCAGAGCTCGACGTCGATCAAATCGTCGCCGTGGCGCACGTGTCTGCGCAGGACCCCCTCCTGCTTCCAGCCGTTGTAGATCACTGCCTTCTTCGCGGCCTCATTGGTGGCCGGGATCCGGCCATAGACCTTGTGAGCGCCGAACTCCTCGAAGGCCTTCAGGTTGGTGAGCCGCTCCGCCTCGCGGCCCACGCCCCTACCGCGCACGCGGTCGTCTCCCATGATCGCGCCGAGCTCCGGGGCCGTCTGGCGGCGGAGCCCGTAGAGCGCCGTGAAGCCGACGGCGCCGTCGATGCCCTCGACCTCGACCGCCCACTTCCGGTCCTCCGACCCGGGGTCCCGCGACTGTTCGATCGCCCGCTCAACCCACCGCCGCGCGTCCTCCGCCGTGAATTCGCCGTCGCGGTGCTCGAGCAGGTTCGCGGTGGCCGCCGGCGAGTTGAACCAGCGCTGCACGGCCGCGGCGTCCTCCGGGCGAAAGTCCCTGAGCGAGATCCCCCGCGCCATCAGCGTCGCCCGGTTCGCTCGCGTTCGGCCGCCTGACGGAGCGGGGAGTCCGCCGTCGAGCCGGCGTATGGGTCGGGGGCCACGTTGCCGGCGCCCCCCAGCAGTGCGGCGGGCGTCCTCGCCAGGATCCGGAGGTCCAGCCAGAGCGAACGGTGCTCGACGTACCAGACATCGAGCTCGATGCGCTCCTCCCACGGGATCCCGGCCCGCCCGTGGATCTGCGCCCAGCCGGTCACGCCCGGGCGCAGGTCGAGGCGCCGGAGCTGACGCGGCGTGTAGAGCTCCACCTGGGCCGGGAGCGTCGCCCGCGGTCCCACGATCCGCATCTCGCCACGCAGCACGTTGATCAGGTTCGGGAGCTCGTCCAGCGAGTAGCGGCGCAGGAAGGCTCCGACCCGCGTCACCCGGGGGTCATCCGCGATGACAGCCGTGCCGACGCCCACGGGATCGGCTCCCCGCCGCATGGTGCGGAGCTTGTAGAGCTCGAAGATCCGGCCGTCCCTGCCGACGCGACGCTGGCGGTAGAGGACGGGGCCACGGGACTCCAGCTTGATCGCGATCGCCGCCGCGAGCAGGAGGGGCGAGACCAGGACGAGTCCGACGGCGGCTATCGCCAGGTCGGCCGCTCTGGGAAGGCCCTGCCGGGGCCGGACCGGCGGCTCGGGGACGTCCAGGCGCTGCTGGGCGGCGCTCGGGATCCCGCCGTCGACTTCGCTCATCGCGTCCCCTCGACCTTCTCCCAGCCGATCGGCACGGCGCCGGCGCGGATCCGGTCCCAGAGCCCGACTGCGATCGACGCGGTCACGGTGACGTAGTAGTAGGCGATTCGGAACGGCAGGACGGGGATGAAACGCCCGAGGGCGGCGGCGGCGAGGAGCCCGAGTTGCAGCGCAATCGTCACGACGTAGATCCAGCCGTGCGAGAGCAGGAAGACGTTCGCCACCAGCGCGATCAGGTGGAGCCAGGGAGTGAGGTAGCGCAGCAGGCGGTGGGAGTAGATCTCGAGCGCATAGGCGGGCCCGTACCCGCGCGGGTCGAGCATGCCCCACCTGAGCATCACGTCCCAGAGGCCCCACATCATGCGGCGCTTGCGGCGGAACTCGCCCTCGACGGTCGGCGCCATCTTCTCCTCCGCGACCGCAGCCGGTTCGTAGACCGCGCGCCAGCCGCGCTTGGTCAGCTCGAAGGGGAAGCCGATGTCCTGTCCCCGGCTCGGGTCGAGCTCGATGTAGGCGTCGCGGCGAACGGCGTAGATCCCGCCGTTTCCGGCGGTGATTCCGGCCAGGCGCGTCTCCATCGAGCGCACCGCCATCTCGTAGCGCCAGTAGAGGCCCTCCTGATTGCCGCCCTCCCCGCCCTCGAAGCGGACCTGTCCGCAGGCGTAGCCGACCCGCTCATCGGCGAAGCGATCGACGAGGCGACGCAGGGCATCCGGGCGCCAGTAGCTGTTGGCGTCCGAGAAGGCGAGGATCTCGCCCTTCGCCGCCTTCACACCAGTGTTGAGGGCGGCCACCTTGCCGCCGCGGGGGAGGTCGAGCACCTGGTCGGCGCCCGCCGCCCGCGCCCGCTCGACCGTGCGGTCCGTGGAGCCGTCGGAGACGACGATCACCTCGAGCAGCTCCTTCGGGTAGTCGAGCTCGCGAGCATTCGCCACCTTCCGCTCGATCACGAGCTCCTCGTCGTGTGCCGGCACGATCAGGCTGACGCTCGGGAGGGCGTCACCCGCCTTCCCGGCA
>DASTAI010000230.1:0-6089 GCA_035712865.1 Solirubrobacterales bacterium | reverse complement strand
CGGGAGCAGTCTTCGCGATCTGGGAGCAGGGGAGGCACCGGGGCGCCGAGCTGATCAACGAGCCCGGCGCCTGGGCGATGAGCATGCTGGTCACCCCTGACCCGGAGGGCGCGGTGCGCTTCTATGGCGACGTCTTCGGGTGGGCGACCGAGCCGTTCGAGATGGGAGGCGCGGAGATCACGATGTTCACCCAGCCCGGCTACGTCGGCGGCGAGCCCGAGCAGCCCGTCCCCCGGGATGTGGTCGCGACGCTGGCCCCTCCGGGCGCTGCGGACGGGGCGCCGGCGCACTGGAGCGTGGACTTCTGGATTCGGGACCCCGATGAGGCGGCTCGGATCACCACGGAGATGGGCGGGCGGGTGCTGGCCGAGCCGTTCGACATCCCGGACATCGGGATGCGGCAGGCGGCGCTCGCCGATCCCCAGGGTGCGGTCTTCACCGTCACGCGCCCACCGAGCCTGGCGTAGCGGCCCCTCGGCGCGATACTCCTCGTGCGATGTCAGAGGAGAACGTGGAGATCGTCAAGGAGTTCTCGCAGCGGTTCGCCAATGGAGACCCGGGTATCGGGCGGAACTACTTCCATCCGGAGATCATCTGGGACACCTCAGCGAGCGGGCTGCCCTCGGCGGGTCTTTCCCACGGTCGCGAGGAGGTGAGCAAGTTCTTCCGCGAATGGCTCGGCCCCTGGAGGGACTACGAGATCGACTACCGCGAATACCTCGACGCGGGTGACTCGGTCCTCTGCGTCTTTCGCCAGGCTGGAACGGGCAAGGCCAGCGGCATCAGAAGCGAGCGCGACTTCTTCGCCCTCTGGTACCTCGAGGACTCGAAGGTCGTCCGCTTCCGCCTGTTCGAGTCTCGGGAGCAAGCCTTCGAGGCCGCCGGGCTGGCCTAGAAAGCGGAGCTCGTCCCCGCCGCCCGCAGGGCGAGAAGGAAGATCACCAGGCAGGCTGTTGCCATGATGCCGGTGTCCCGGCGGACGATCGCCATCGCGATCTGCGTCTGGCGCTCCGGCGACAGGGAATGGACGTCGAGGTCGCCCAGCTCCGCCGACGCCGATCCCAGCCGGACGATCTCGGCCAAGAACGAGACCACCAGCGGCAGCACGCCGTAGAGGATGTGCAACTCGCTCGCGTGGTGGCCGGTGAAGACGAGCAGCAGCCCGAGGAACGCCTGGAGGAGCACGGTCACCTGCGCCACCCGGAGCGCGTACCAGAACCCCGAGGAGGGCCGCCGCTCGAGCCACGAATACGCGCCCCAGGCCCCGGCGACCAGGTTGGCGACGAGGAGGCAGATCCCGGCGACGAGATGGACTTCCGGCACGGGCGCGGGAGATTAGGAGGTCGGGGGGCTCAAAGCCGCCAAAAAGGATCGGGATTTGGCTTCCTGATGCGGAAAAGCACTATGTAACAGCTTGATACAAAGTTCGGGGCAAGTGGTATAAGACCGGGCGGATCGTGCTTCAGTCCTACCTCCCCGTCCTTGTGTTCGCCGGCCTAGGGATCATCGTGGGAGGCGCCTTCGCACTGCTCAACGGGGTGATCGGTCCGCGGCGTCCGAACCCGATCAAGAGCCAGCCGTATGAGTGCGGGCTCCCCTCCCACATCACCCGCACGTTCCGCTTCGGCGTGAGCTTCTACATGATCGCGATGCTGTTCATCCTCTTCGACATCGAGGTGGTCTTCCTCTACCCGGTAGGCGTCCTCGTGCACGCGACCAAGAGCGTCTTCGTCCTCGCGGAGATCCTGGTCTTCGTCGCGCTCTTGCTCGTCGCCCTCGTCTTCGTCTGGCGTCGAGGAGCGCTCGATTGGAAGTAGAGCGGGAGAGCCTGCGGGCACGCCAGCTCCGTGCCCGCGACCTCCTGCGCGGGGACCTGGAGGGCAAGGACCTCGAGGAGTATGTCGAGCAGCGTCTGCTCACAGCCACCCTCGAGAGCGCCCTGAACTGGGGCCGAGCGAACGCGATCTTCCCGATGACCTTCGGGCTGGCGTGCTGTGCGATCGAGCAGATCTCCCTGGTCACCTCGCGCTATGACATCGCCCGCTTCGGTGCCGAGGCCTTCAGGGCCACGCCGCGGCAGGCGGATCTGCTGATCCTCTCCGGCCGGGTGTCGATCAAGATGGCGCCGGTCGTCCGCAGGGTCTACGACCAGATGCTGGAGCCGAGATGGGTGATGGCCATGGGAGCGTGCTCGTCCTCGGGCGGCATGTTCGCGAACTACGCGGTGGTCCAGGGGGCTGACAAGTTCATGCCGGTTGACATCCACGTCCCCGGCTGTCCGCCGCGGCCGGAGGCGGTTCTGCACGGTCTCAACAAGCTGCAGCGGCTGATCCGCGGCCAGCCCGACCTCGGCTGGCGCCAGCGCTACAACGCCGTCGGCACCGAGGAGTGGGCGCGCTTCGAGACCGGCGAGCCAACTCCTGAGGCCATCGAGCGAGCCGCGAAGGCGGTGGAGGGCGTCGAGGATGCCTGACGCTCCAGGACTCGAGCTGATCGCCCAGGGAATCGAGGAGGGACAGGAGGACACGGTCATCGACACCTCCTTCGAGCACGGGCGCGCTTCGCTCATCGTCAATGCCGAGCACATCCTCCAGGCGCTGCGCTGGCTCCGGGACACCCCCGAACAGGGCTATCGCTTCCTCTCGAGCGTCCACGCCGCCGACTACCTGCCGGCCATGCCTCGGTTCGCGGTCCACTACGAGCTGCTGTGCCGGGAGCGCGTCGAACGGATCCACGTCAAGGCCCTGCTCGAGGATCCGGCGGGCACGAACGGTGACGCTGAGAAGCTGCCCGAGCTCGATTCCTGTGTTGAGCTGTATCCAACGGCCGAGTTCCAGGAACGCGAGGCCTACGACTTCTTCGGAATCGTCTTCCGCGGCCATCCCGACCTGCGCCGTATTGCGATGCCCGAGGACTACATCGGCTGGCCGCAGCGCCGCGACTTCCCGATCGGCGGCGAGCCCGTCCTCTACACCCACAACGAGATCGAAACCCCACGCTGGTTCGAGTGATGGCGGACGAAATCCTCAGAGACGAAGCCGACGTCACCGAGCGAGGCATCGACCCCTTCACGGAGGACCCCTCAGCACGGCTGGCCGACCAGCTTCAGGAGACCTCCGAGCGCGAGCTCGAGGGGCCCGGCCTCGAGCCGGAACAGGAGGTCCTCACGATCAACATGGGACCGCACCATCCCGCCACTCACGGGGTGCTGCGGCTCATCGTGACGCTGCAGGGGGAGCGGGTCATCGACCTGAAACCGGTGATGGGCTATCTGCACACCGGCATCGAGAAGTCCTGCGAGGACAAGAGCTACTGGAAGGTCATCCCCTTCGTGGAGCGGATGGATTATCTCTCCTACTTCTTCCAGATGGAGGCCTTCTGTGGCTGTGTCGAGCGCCTTGTCGGCCTGGAGATCCCGCCGCGCGCCAAGTACCTGCGTGTGCTCCACATGGAGCTCTGCCGGATCATGTCCCACCTCGTCTGGTTGGGCACGACCGCGCTCGACATCGGCGCGATTTCGATGCTCTGGTACTGCTTCCGCGAGCGGGACAAGATCCTCGACCTCTTCGAGATGTCGTCGGGCCAGAGGATGCACACGCGCTACTTCCAGGTGGGCGGTGTCTTCGAGGACATACCCGTCGGCTTCGAGCGGAAGGTCCGGGCGTTTTGCGACGAGATGCCCGTGCGGATCGATCAGTACGAGGCGCTGCTCGACCGCAACGAGATCTTCCTGCAGCGCACCAGGGACGTCGGCGTCATCCCGCGCGAGCGCCTGCTCGAGCTCGGCGTCACCGGCCCGCTGCTGCGTGCGGCGGGAGAGCCCTGGGACCTGCGCAAGGTCGACCCGTATCTGTCGTACGGGGACTTCGACTTCAACATCCCGGTCGGTACCGTCGGCGACGGCTACGACCGCTACCGCGTCCGGCTCCAGGAGATGCGGGAGTCGCTGAAGATCGTCGAGCAGACGCTTGACGGGCTCCCCGAGGGCCCCTGGATCGCCGACGACCGCAAGTACGTCCTGCCGCCGCGTGACGAGCTCTCCACCTCGATGGAGGCGCTCATCCACCATTTCAAGCTGGTCACCGAGGGCTTCCGGGTTCCGCCGGGCGAGCTCTACTACGCCGTCGAGAGCCCCCGCGGGGAACTCGGCTGCTTCGTGCTGGCCGATGGCTCCTCGAAGCCCGCCCGGGTTCACTTCCGCGACCCGTCCTTCGTCAACCTCCAGTGCTTCCGCGACATGTCGGTCGGTGGCTACATCGCGGACTTCATCCAGAACCTGGGAATGCTCGATCCGATCATCGGAGGGGTCGACCGGTGAGCCCGCTGATCCCCAAGGGCAAGCGCCCGTGGACCGTGGACCCCGGTCACATTCACGACTCCCCCGAGCCCTCTCCGATGCCCGACGAGCAGGGGCGTGTGGGCGCCGAAATCCCGCCCGAGGAGATCGAGGTCCTCCAGGCGGCAATCGAGGAGCGCGAGCCGCATGGCGACGCGGCGCCGGTCCCGGAGCCCGCCGAGGTCGAGGTCCCGAAGGAGCTCGCCGACCAGATCCGCCGCGCGATGGCTCGCTACCCGCAAAAGCGATCGGCGGCGATGCCGGCCCTCTGGGCGGTCCAGCGCCGTTACGGCTGGTGCACCCCGGAGGGGATCAACCAGGCGGCGGCGGTGATGGGCGTGACTCCGGCGTACCTGGAGTCGGTCGCCAGCTTCTACGACCTCTTCCGACTCGAGCCCCAGGGCGAGCACCAGGTGCTCGTCTGCACGAACATCAGCTGCTGGCTGCGAGGCGCGGACCGGCTGCTCGAATCCTTCTCCGAGGCTGCGGGGATCGACGCCCAGGGGTCATCCGAGGACGGCAAGCTCTCCATCCGGCGTTTCGAGTGCCTCGGCGCCTGCGACATCGCGCCGATGGCCTCGATCGACGAGCGCTACTACGGGCCGCTGACCGAGGAGGACGCGAGGGCGGCGGCCGCGCAGCTCCGTTCGGGCCAGGAGGTGCTGCCGGACAAGCGCCTGGAGGACCGCAAGCTCGCCGGCGGCCCCGACGCCAAGATGGTCGAGGGCTGATGGCGGCGGAGGAGACCCGCCTTCTGTTCCGTGACATCGACGAGCCGGGTCTCGCCTCGATCGATACCTACCGGCGGCTCGGCGGCTACCGGTCGATCGACAAGGCCTACAAGGAGATGACCCCGGAGGAGGTGCTCAAGGACCTCGAGGACTCGGGGCTGCGGGGTCGCGGCGGGGCCGCATTCTCCATGGGCACGAAGGCCTCCTTCCTCCCCCGCGGCGACATGGACAAATACCTCTGCTGCAACGCCGACGAGTCCGAGCCGGGCGCCTTCAAGGACCGCGAGCTGATCCAGAAGAACCCGCACCAGCTGATCGAGGGCATCATCATCGCCGCTCGCGCCGCGGGGGCGAACCGCTGCTTCATCTACATTCGCGGCGAGTACGACCTTCAGGGGGACATCCTCGATGCCGCCGTCGAGGAGGCCTACGAGGCCGGCTTTCTCGGCGAAGACGTTCTCGGAACCGGAGCGCAGGTCGAGCTGGTCGTTCACCGAGGGGCCGGGGCCTACATCTGCGGCGAGGAGACGGCGCTGCTCGATTCGCTCGAGGGCAAGCGAGGCAACCCCCGGCTGAAGCCTCCCTTTCCCGCCGTGCAGGGCCTCTACGACGGGCCGACGCTGATCAACAACGTCGAGACCCTCTCGAACGTCCCGCACATCGTCGCCTCGGGCTCCGACTGGTTCACGAGCCTCGGAACCGAGAAGTCGCCCGGCACGAAGGTCACGTCCGTCTCCGGCGACGTCAAGCGGCCGGGGAACTACGAGATCGAGCTTGGGATCTCGACACGGGTCTTGATCGAGGAGCTCGCCGGAGGGCCGCTGGACGGTCGCAAGATCAAGGGCTTCTTCCCGGGTGGATCCTCCTCGCCGGTGCTGACGGCCGAGGAGGGCCTGGACGTCCCTTACAGCTGGGAGGCGATGGCCGACGCCGGCTCGATGCTCGGTTCGGGCTCGGTCATCGTCTTCGACGACACGACCAACATCGTCGAGCTGGCGCTGCGAACGGCGCGGTTCTACCAC
>DASTAI010000229.1:0-9026 GCA_035712865.1 Solirubrobacterales bacterium | reverse complement strand
CGCGGAGGACTCGGGCCTGGCCTCGGGTCTGGTCAACACCTCTCTGCAGGTCGGTGGCGCCCTCGGTCTCGCCGTCCTGGCAACGCTCTCCGCGACGCGGACCGACAGCCTGCTCGCGAGCGGGACCTCCCCCGACGCGGCCTTGACCAGCGGTTTCCACCTGGCCTTCTGGATCGGCGCCGGCCTGGTCACGGCAGCGGTCGCGATCACGACTCTCGTGATTCAGACCAGCCCCGCCATCGCCGAGGCGGAGCCGCTCGAGGAGCCCGAGCTCGACGGCGAGCCCGCCTACTGGGAGGCCGCCTAGGACCGGTCTCGTCGGGGGCGTGCCCCTGGGGCGGTCCATGACCAAGCTGGGCGCCGACCACCGACGAAGCCGGTAGCGGTGCCTACCGGCAAGGCGGGGGGCGGCGATCCAGCGCAGGTCAGGGGCCGCATCCATGGGTGCGATCCCCGTCGGGACAGGTCCTCAGTCCAGACGTTCCTCGACCGCGGCGAGCTCCTCCAGGAGCTTGTCGCGGCGAGGACCGGGCTCCTCCCGCAGCGCGGCCCGCGCGGCCTGGAGCCCATAGCGCGCCTCGGCGTCCCTCCCCTGCTGGACGTCGAGGCGCGCCCGCTGGATCAGGGTCTCGGCGGGGTGGACCTCATCCCTGCCGGCGAGGACCGCAGCCACACGTGACTGCGGATCGACGTTGTCGAGGCGACCGCCGCGGGCCTGCGGAAGCTCACTGGCCTCCGTCCAGCGGCCCTTGGCGAGCTCGTCACCGGTGCCGTGTCCGACTCTGATGGCCAGCGCCCTGGTGACGCCGATGTCCTGGACCAGCGGGTCGCGGGCCTCGGCGCGGACAGCGCCCAGCGCGCGGTTGACGATCCGTGCCGCCTCGCGAAGCTCCCGGTTCCCGCGCTCGCGGTCACTCATCGTCTGCTTCAGCCAGGCCGACCCCGACGCCTCGTCGCCGAAGGAGACGCCAGTGACCGTGATCCGGGTAACCGGGACCGGCTCGGGGTCGCCGGGCGCGACGGAGCGAGGGCGGCGGCGAGCCCGTCGCTGGGTCCTGGGCGCTTCGAGCTCCTGGACGATCAGCACCCGGTCCACGTCCGGCTCGCGGACCAGATAGCGACCCTCCGGCAGACCGATCCGGCCGGCCAGCTCGAGCTGGACGAAGCTGACTCGGGTTATCGAGGGTCCGGCCGTGGCGCCGCTAGTCGCCCTTGCCGTTCGCCGGCAGGGCGGCGGCCGACGGCTTGGCGGGCACCTTCGGGTTTTGGATCTGGCCGAGCCGCTGGATCAGGCGTTGCCACTGCTCCGGCTTCAGGATCTGGCCGAGCTGCTTGATCGAGCTGCCCGTGGTGGTGAAGGTGTAGCCGACGTGGATGTGGTTGTAGTGGTCGGGCAGGACGAAGGTGGGCGGCCCGAGATCCATCAAAGAGATGATCTGCGCCGGGCGCATCGTGCCCTGCAGGAGCAGCAGGTCCTTGATCACCGCCTCTGTGATCGTGCCCGGACCCTGGTGTCCCGTGATGGGGATGCCGTTGACGGCGGCGATGTCCACCGCCGAGCCGTAGGAGTGGGCCGAGACGTTGCCGGACGCGGTGAGATACGAATGTCCGCACTTGAGCGAGGTGATCGTCAGGTGGTAGCCCTTGGCGACCAGGTACTCCATCACCGCGAGGACCCGCCGGTCGATCTGACCGGTGGCGATGTCTCGGCGGCCGCATGAGTAGATCGAGAGCGCCGGGTCCTCCAGCACGCGCTGCTGGAGTGCGGCCTTCGACATCAGCAGGACCTGGCCGACGGTCGGGTTGTCAGCGAACGGGTTCTTGTCCGCGGCGCGGTAGATCGCGGTGGTCTCCAGCAGCTTCCACCCGTCGAGGATCGGCTTCGGGTCGATGGTGGGAGCGCCGCGCCCGGCGGGCCGGATCGCGAAGTTGAGGTGCGGCGGGGCGGCGTCGGGCTGGCCGACCCGCCCGATCACGGTCCCGCCGGTGACCTTGGAGCCGACCTTCAGCGCCTTCAGCTCCATCGTCTTGCTGTCGAAGCTGAAGCTCGGGCCGAGGGCCGCCTTGAAGGTCTCGTAGCCGGGCACCGCGCGGCCGAGGAGCTGGTCGAGCTGGCCCGCGATGCCGCTGTTGTCGGCGTTGCCGGAACGCTGCGGCAGGGCGAAGAGGCGGTTGCGGAGCTGCTCGGTGTTCTCCGGCGGGCTCGCTGCGCTCTTCTTGCGCGAGGGCGACGCGGCTGCCTGGTCGGTGGTCTTGTTGTCGCCGGCGGAGGCGGGCTGGGTGGGCGCCGCGTCGCTGTTCGGGTTGGTCAGCTGGAAGTCCTTGGCGGAGAGCTTGTTGTCGCGTGGCACCGGGTGGACCTTGGCGATCGAGCCGAGGTGCCCGTAGGTGTACCGATTGCCGTACGCGTCCTGGAGGACGATGAACTTCCCGAGCCGGTCCGAATCGCCGATCTTCTTGATGACGCCGTCGTTGACCGCTACCACCGGAGCCCTGAGGCTCGAGTAGATGTTGATGCTTCGGCGTTGGGCGTTCGACTCGATCACATCGGCGGCGTTGCCCGCGGCCCTCCGCTGGGTGGTGGAGCGCTCCAACGCGGTCGCGTCGTTGATGTCGTCGGCGTAGCGGGCGTCGGCTGCGACGGGGAAGTGGGCGCCCTCGGTGAGGCCGGTCAGCGAGCCGACGAGCGCGTCCGGCAGCTTGCCGTACTGGTTGGCGTAGAGCAGAACCTCGTCGACGTACCAGTCGGCGTGGTTGTAGGCGAAGATCGCCTGGCGCAGGTTCTTGTCGCCGCCGGCGGCCCGGAGGTAGCGCGCGGCGGCACAGATGGCGTCGACCGGGTTGTAGGGGTCCTTTCGCCCGTCGCTGTTGGCGTCGACACCGTATGCCGCCCAGGTCGAGGGGATGAACTGCATCCAGCCCTCGGCCCCGGCCGAGGAGACGTTCAGGTTGGTGCCGAAGGCCGTCTCGATCTTGTTGATGCCGGCGAGCACCTGCCAGGGGATCCCGTACTCGGTGCCGCAGGACTGGTAGATCGGCAGGAGGAACGGAGGGATCTCGAAGGAGTCGATCACGAAGTTCGGGACCCCGATCGGAGCGGGGCCGAAGGTGGCGACCGTGAGGCTGGGGTTCTGGTCGGTGGGGGAGCCGTCCGGGTTGCGAAGGGTTGGCTCGGTGATCTTCTGCCGCTCGCCACGGGCGATCGCCTTCGCCCCCTTGCCCTTCTTGTTCTCCTTGCCGAAGAGGCCCTTGATTCCCTTGGAGCCGGCGCCGGGCTTCACCTTCTTGATGGGCTTGCCGGTCTTACCCGTCTTGCCGGTGGTCGTGGTGCTGGAAGTGGTGCTGCCGGTGCCCGTCGTCGTCGTGGTCGAGGAGGTGGTGCCGCCGCCCGTCGGGGCGTTGTACTCGTCGTCATCGAGAGAGTTGCTGCAGCCCGGATCCTTCAGGTCGACGAGGCCGTCACCGTCGTTGTCGGCGGTGTCGGAGCACTGGGGAAGTACCGCCGGCGCGGTGGTGGTCAGGGGGTCGGTGGCGGTTCCGGTGTCGTCCGAGCTCGCGCTGCCGGCGGCAACGATCGCAAGAGCGCTGCCCAGAGCGATGGTGACGAGGACCTTTTTTCTCATTTCGGCTAGCCGATCCTGCCCGCGAAGCTCAAAGGGCTGCCGGGGTCTACCGGACGCAACCTCCCTGCAGCCACGGGCACGGCGGACGTTATTGATTCCCTAAACCCTTTGCAATGGCGAAAGGCGCGTTGCCATCGCTTGCAATGCAAGCTCAATATCCCTCCCGAGAGGCCATAGTTGACTGAAACGGTAGACAACCGCGACGCGCCCTGCTCAGCCGAGCCCGACGACCCATCTCTTCCCTCTCCGGAGCGGTACCGTGGCCGAACGATATGGACGAGATCGGAGGCGAGGAGAGGCAGGATCAGGAACCGGCGCGTGGCGAGAACCCGCTCGGCGAAATCGCCCAGCTTCTGGTCGAGAACCCGTGGATGAATCAGGCCCTTCACCTCGCCTTCGGTGTGCGTGAGCGAGCCTCCGAAGCCGGCACGGCGGTGATCCGGAACCTCAACCTGCCGACTGGCAACGACGTCGACCGGCTGGCGCGCCGGGTACGCGGGCTTTCCGAGCGGCTCGAGGAGGTCGAGGACGCCCTCGACCGCCTCGGGCGTGAGGTCGCCGAGCTTCGCCGTGAGCGCGAGTCCTCGCCCCCTCGAGCATCGAGTCAGGGTTGACGATCTAGCCTTCGAGCGCTTCGACGGAGACGGTGCCCATCCGCGCCACGGCGGCCGCGAGGGCCTCGTCGTCGATTCGATCCCGAACCCCCTCGGGGAAGGTGTCCGACACGGCGAGCAGGCAGGCGGTTGCCATGCCGAGGCGCCCTCCGAGGGTGAACAGTGTGGCCGCCTCCATCTCGACCGCGACGGCGCCGCGCCGACGCCAGGAGGCGGCCCGCGGCCGCGTGGCACGAGTGTCGCCCTCGTCGTCGTAGAAGAGGTCGGTCGAGACGATTCGCTCCGGCGGCGGCGCGCCGTCCATCGCGGCGGCGAGCCGGCCGGTCAGGTCCGGGTCCGCCGGTGCCACCTCGCCCGCTCCCAGCGCCCGGCTCGCTCCGTCCTCCGCCAGGGCCTCACCCGCCACGATCAGGTCACCGTGTCGTAGGTCCGGCCCGAGCGCTCCACAGGTGCCGACCCTGATCGCGCGGCGGACCCCCAGATCGGCCAGCTCACGCAGGACGATCGCCGCGCTCGGGCCGCCCATCCCGGTCGACTGGATGCTGAGCGGACGTCCCGTGGGCGTCTCGCCCGTATAGCCCCAGAGGCCGCGGGCATGGTTGCTCATCTTCGGCTCTGTGATCAGCTGCTGCGCCAGGGCCAGGGCCCGTCCGGGATCTCCGGGCAACAGCACGTCGGCGGCGTAGTCGATGTTGGGACGGAGATGGTGCGGCATGGGGCGGGCACCGTACAGCGGCCTGCCGGGACGCGGTCCGGGGGTAGGCTTGGCGGGAGACCGGTCCCGATGACAGCGAAGGCAAAGGCAACGGCGAGACGCTTGACCTCAGGTCGAGGCTCAGACTCGGACCGGCCACTGACCAAGAAGGAGCTGAAGCAGATCCTGAACACGGTCCTCAAGGAGATCGATCAGGATCCGGACGACGGTCCGCGACTGAGCGCCGCGGCGGCGCCGCTCCGGATCGAGTTCACCGATCTCCAGCTGACGCTGAACGTATCCCCGGCCGCCGGCGGTCGCCATTGCCTCGCCTGGGACTTCTCCGCCAGCTCGCGCGTGAAGCCGAAGCTGCGACTGACCATGGAGTCGAGCGTCGCCAATCGCGTCTTCCAGGGCAGGGAGAGCCCCGCGATCGCCATCGCCCGCGGCCGGCTGCGCACCAGGGTCGAGGACGCTGGGGCGGCCCTCCGCTTCTTCCCGGCCGCCAAGCCACTCTTCTCCCGCTATCGCCAGCTGGTCTCGGAGAAGTACCCACACCTCGCCGTTGACTGAGAGCGCCATTGACTTGGGCAACGAGAGGGGCGTAGTCTCACCTCACTTCAACAGCACTTGGGCCGGAAGCGGGTCCGCAGTCCGCAGGTCCCCCGGCGACTGGGATCGGCGACAGGGCACCGCGAGGCGTTCAGGCGCCACTGGCCGACGAGGCGGGCCTCGTGCCCGCAGGCGACGGGGTCCTGGGGCCCCGTCGCTTTGTCAGGAGCCTCTCGGGGTTTCATCCGGATCGGTTACCAGGTGACCCCCGACCGTCGGAACGAGCACGACGACGGGATCTCGCTGGCCGAGGCCAGCCGGCTGGCCGGTGTCTCCACCTCCACCCTCAGGCGCTGGGCGGACGACGGCCTCGTCCCGGTCTCCGACGGCAGGTGGACGCGCGCGTCGGCCGCCCAAGCACGCGTGATCGCGCGGATGCGGGAACGCGGCTACTCGGTTGAGGCGATCAGAGAGGCCGCGGAGGGTGGCCGGCTCGCGTTCGGAAGGGCGGAGGACCTGTTCGAGGTCCCAGAGGGCCGCTACAGCCGCGACGAGGCGGCGGAGCTGACGGGCCTCGAGCCGGAGCTGATCGAGCGGCTGATGACGCTGCTCGGCACTCCGATGACCGCGGACACGAGGCTGAACGAGGAGGACCTGCGGGCGATGCGGCACTGTGCGGACGTTCTGGCGTCCGGCTTCCCGC
This sequence comes from Solirubrobacterales bacterium, assembly GCA_035712865.1. Taxonomy (GTDB): domain Bacteria; phylum Actinomycetota; class Thermoleophilia; order Solirubrobacterales; family 70-9; genus DASUPK01. The sequence goes on along the minus strand of DASTAI010000229.1, from coordinate 2,840 downwards.
TGGTCGCCTTCCTCCAGCTGGTCCGGGTGTACGCCCAGTCGATCCGCCGGGTCGCCGACTCCGAGGTCCGGCTCTTCCACCTCTACGTGCACGAGCCGCTCATGCAGGAGGGGGTGCCGCCGCTAGAGATCGCGGAGGAGATGGGATCCCTCGCGGGCGATCTCCTTCCGGTCACAGGGCCGCTGATGGAGTACATGCACAACCGCTACCTGCGCTTCTACATCGAGCAGGACGTCGTCGGGCACATGGAGGCCGACATCGGCGGCGCCGGCCGCGGTCTCGCCCGCGTCTCGACCACCTTCTGCTTCGTCGACCTGACCGGCTTCACCCGGTACACGGAGGAGGAGGGCGACGAGGAGGCGCTCGACCTGATCGAGCGCTTCACCGACACGGTCGAGGCGACCCTGCCCTCGGAGGCGACGTTCGTGAAGACGATCGGTGACGAAGTGATGGTGGTCTCCCCGGAGCCGGCGACGCTGACCGAGTGGGCCGTCGGCTTCCTCGCCCTGTTCCAGGAGCGGCCGCAACCCAGGGTCGGCATCCACTACGGCGCGGCTGTCTTCCGCGACGGCGACTACTTCGGAGGTGATGTCAACCTGACGCACCGCGTCGTCTCCCGGGCGCTCGGCGGGGAGGTCCTGGTGACCCAGGCTCTCGTCGACGCGGCCGACGAGTCGGGCTACCTCCGCTTCGACGCGATCGGCGAGGTCGTGCTCAAGGGGTTTCCGGAACCGATCTCTCTCTACATCGCCCGACCGGCCGCCGACTAGCGAGCGTGGCGCTTGTGCGCCCGCGACCTCCGGGCCTTGCTCCGGCCGCGCTTTCGCTTCTTCTTCGCGAGGAAGCGGTAGCCGTATTCGCTCGAGACGGTCACGCCGTCGGTGTCGAGGCTGCTCCGAGGCGTACCGAGCACCGCCGCGATGCCCATCTCGCGAAAGCGCGCGCGAAGAAGGTTCTCGCGGTGGGGCGGGCTGTTCATCCAGGAGGTGACGAGGGATAGCGGAGTGCTGAGCGGGCCGCTTCCCCAGACCAGGTTCTCGCCCACCTCCCAGAATCGGGCGCCGCGCGTGTATCCCGTCGAGGCGATCCTGTCGAGGAAGGTGAGGCCGGCTGGAGACGTGTGCTCGAAATATCCCTGGTCGACCATCTCGAGGGAGTGGCTGAGCGCGGCCTGGCGCAGGTCGGCGTTCGCCTGGACCGGCGGGACTCCGTATGCGGCCCGTTGCTCGTTGATCAGGCAGGCGATCGAAGTCTCCATCGCGCTCTGGTCGAGACCGGTCACCTCGATGCCCGCGTTCGGACATGAGGACGCGGAGGCCGGGGCACCCGCGATCAGCATCCAGGCGGCGACCGTCGCGATCCCGCAGAGGATCTTCCGTGACCTCGGCACACCCACCGCATCGAGCGCTCGCGCCCGGCCTCAACGACCGGACCGCATTATTCAGCCGCGCGTCCTTTACCCGCCCCTCCGCGCCTGGCCCTTTCGACGTTGGGAGGAGTTGGTAGTCACCGTTGGCGAGTGCGGCCGGTCCGTTCCTAGAATCGCTCGCATGGCGGCCACTGAGGCCCTCTCGGCCCTCGCCCGCAGCGTGCGTGAGAGCGGACTGATCCCCGAGGGAACCCGGGGCGTCGTCCTGGTGTCAGGGGGCGCCGACTCGGCGGCGACCGCCGCCGGGCTGGTCGAGGTCCTGGGGCCCGCGGCGGTCACGGCTCTCCCTCTGAACTACCGGCTGCGCCCGGACTCCGACCGCGACGAGGAGACCGTGGCCGAGCTCGGGGCCCGGCTCGGGATCGAGGTCGAGGTGGAGCGCCCCGAGCTCGGGGAGGGCAACGTCCAGGCGGAGGCGCGCGAGGCGCGCTACCGCGCCGCCGAGCGGCTGCGCCGGGCTCGGGGGGCGGACTGGATCGCGACCGGGCACACTCGGACGGATCTCGCGGAAACCGTCCTCTACAGGCTGGTGACCTCGCCGGGGCGCCGGGCTCTGCTGGCGTTACAGCCCCGGCGCGGCGCGATCGTCCGCCCGCTGCTCGGGCTCGACGGAGAGGAGGTGCGGCGGCTGGCGTCGGAGGCCGGTCTGGCCTTCAGGGACGACCCGAGCAATCGCGAGCCGCTCTTCGCCCGCAACCGGATCAGGAACGAGGTGCTGCCGGTGCTGCGCAAGATCGGCCCGGCCGAGGCGACCATCACCGAGACCCAGGCCGAGCTGGCCGAGGAGGCGGAGGCGCTGGACGCCGCGGCCGCCGACGCCCTCGCCGGATCGGGCGCCGAGGCCGCCGGGGCGGTCAGCCGGGAAGCGCTCGCCTCCCTCCACCCGGCGGTGCGGCGGCTCGCCCTTCGCCGCCTGGCGGAGCACGCGGCCGGACGGGGGGTGGCTCTCAACCGCGGTCGGGCAGCGGAGATCTGGCGGCTCCTCAACGCTCCGGAAGGAGGCGTCATCGAGCTGGGCGGTGGGGTGGAGGCCCAGGTCGAGGCGGGACACGTCCGCTTCACGACTGGCGCGACCCCCGAGCCGGAGGCGGCGACGCTCCCGGTCCCCGGGGTGTGCCGCTTCGGTGCCTGGGAGGTCCGCGCGGAGCTGGCCTCGGCCGTGCCGCGGGCCGAGGGCCCCGAGCTGGCGGTGCTCGATCCGGGGACGCTCGGGCGAGCTCTGGAGGTCCGCTCCTGGCGCGAGGGCGACCGGATGCGGCCGCTCGGGCTTGCGGGGAGCAAGTCGCTCCAGGACCTGTTCACGGATCGCAGGGTGCCGCGGTCGCTGCGACACGCGCTCCCGGTCGTCACCTCCGGCGGCCGGATCGTGTGGATCGCCGGCGTCGCGGTCTCGGAGGAGTTCGCCGCCGGG
>DASTAI010000228.1:0-4740 GCA_035712865.1 Solirubrobacterales bacterium | reverse complement strand
GGCTGGTCGAGTCGATCTACCCCGGGGCGGGAGCCGCCGTGCTGGCGCGCCAGGGACGCAGCGGCGAGGTGAAGAACATCGACGTCGTCTACACCCGCGGCGCGGTCCAGCTCGCCCGTCTGGGACGGGAGAGCCCGCTCGGCGTGGGCGCGATGTCGGGCGTCGCCCTCAGGGACGCGAGGTACTCGAGCGCCGCGGCCCGCTCGATCTACAGCAACCCCAGCGGGCCGGTCGTCGACGAGCCCGGGGGCGAGCCGCATCGGCCCACCTCCCCGACGATCGGGACGGAGGCCGCAGGGGACTAGTGCAGACACCCGGACCGATCGAATACGAGCGGGCGACCAGCGTTCGGAACGCGATCGAGCTGCTCGAGCGCTACGGCCCCGAGACGCGCCTTTTGGCCGGCGGCCACAGCCTGCTGCCGATGATGAAGCTGCGGCTGGCGAATCCCGAGCGCCTGATCGACATCAACGAGCTGGCCGAGCTCTCCTACATCCGGGAGGAGGGCGGCGAGGTCCGGATCGGCGCGATGACCCGGCATCGTGAGCTGCTCGAGTCCGAGCTGCTCGCGCGCCGCTTCCCGGTGTTCATCGACGCGGAGAACGTGATCGCCGACCCGCCGGTGAGGAACCGCGGCACGATCGGCGGCTCGCTGGCGCAGGCCGACGCGGCCGAGGACCTCTCGGCGGTCTGCTCCGCTCTCAAGGCGAACGTCGTGATCGCCGGCTCGGATGGCGAGCGGGTCGTCTCGATGGAGGACTTCCACGTGGGCCCCTACATGACCGCGATCCAGGACGGCCAGATCCTGACCGAGATTCGCCTGCCCCTGAGGCCGGGTGGCGGCAGTGCCCATGAGAAGGTCGAGCGGCGGGCGGGGGACTGGGCCATCGTGGCCGTCTCCGCGGCGCTCTGGATGGAGGGCGGCCGGATCGCCGAGGCCGGGGTGGCGCTCAGCGCGGCGGCCCCGACGACCGTTCATGCGACCCGCTCCGAGGAGCTCCTCCGCGGCAAGGAGCCCTCCGAGGAGCTCTTCGCCGAGGCCGGTGGGCTCGCGGGGGAGGACAGCTCCCCGATCGCCGATGGCAGGGGGCCGGTCGACTACAAGCGCCACCTCGCCGAGGTGCTGACCCAGCGCGCTCTGAGCCGCGCCGCGGAACGGGCATCCAACCTGGAGGGCTGAATGGAGATCACGGTCACCGTCAACGGCGAGCGGGTCACCCGGGACATCGAGCCCGCCCTGCTCCTCGTCCACTTCCTCCGCGACACGCTGGGGCTGACGGGCACGCACTGGGGGTGCGACACCTCTAACTGCGGCGCCTGCGTCGTCCACCTCGATGGGCGCCCCGTCAAGTCCTGCACCACGCTGGCTGCGAGCTGCGATGGACACGAGGTCCGCACGATCGAGTCGATGGAGGTCAACGGCGAGCTCGACCCCGTCCAGCAGGGATTCCACGAGGAACACGGTCTTCAGTGCGGCTTCTGCACCCCCGGCATGATCATGACCACCCGGGCGCTGCTCGATGAGAACCCAGATCCGTCCGAACAGGAGATCAGGACCGCGATCTCGGGCGCGATCTGCCGGTGCACCGGCTATGCCAACATCGTCAGGGCAGTGCGCTGGGCCGCAGAGCACGAGTCCGCCGAAGCGAGGAGATGAGAATGGCGACCATGGCGGCGAAAGAGACGCCGATCGGCTACGGCAACATGAAGCGCAAGGAGGACGCGCGCTTCATCAGGGGGCAGGGGCGCTATTTGGACGACATCGTCCTGCCGGGCATGCTGCATGGGGCGATTCTGCGCAGCCCATACGCGCACGCCCGCATCGTCTCCATCGACACCTCGCGTGCCCTCGCACATCCAAAGGTGCATCGGGTGATCACGGCCAAGGACCTCGAGACCCTCGGCCTCGCCTGGATGCCGACGATCTCCTACGACTCGCAGGCCGTCCTCGCCGGCGACAAGGTGCGGTTCCAGGGCCAGGAGGTGGCCTTCGTGATCGCGGAGGACCGCTACTCCGCGCGGGATGCCCTGCCGCTGATCGACGTCGAGTACGACCCTCTTCCGGCCGTGGTCAACGCCCGCAAGGCGCTCGACCCGGACGCGGCGCTGATCAGGGACGACATACCTGACAAGACCGACAACCTCGCGACCCCCCACTGGGAGGCCGGCGACGCGGAGGAATGCGAGCGGGTCTTCGCCGAGGCGGACATCGTCGTCGAGCGGGACATGATCTACCCCCGCTGCCACCCGGCGCCGCTCGAGACCTGCGGAATCATCGCCGACATGAACCCGGAGACGGGTCAGCTCGACATCTACAACGGCAACCAGGCGCCGAACCTGCACCGGACCGTGTACGCGCAGGTAGCCGGCCTGCCCGAGCAGATGATCCGGATCATGACCAACGACATCGGCGGCGGGTTCGGGAACAAGGTGCCGGTCTATCCCGGCTACGTGTGCGCGATCGTGGGCTCGATCGTCACCGGCAAGCCGGTCAAGTGGGTCGAGGACCGCTCGGAGAACCTGATGTCCACCGGGTTCGCCCGCGACTACATCATGAGCGGCCGGATCTGCGCCAAGGACGGGAAGATCACGGGAGCGCAGGTCGACGTGATCGCCGACCACGGCGCGTTCGACAGCACCGCGCAGCCCTCCAAGTTCCCCGCCGGCTTCTTCCACGTCTTCGCCGGCTCATACGACCTCGAAGCGGCCCACTGCAGCGTCAAGGCCGTGTACACGAACAAGGCGCCGGGCGGCGTCGCCTACCGCTGCTCGTTCCGGGTCACGGAGGCGATCTACCTGATCGAGCGGCTCGTCGGGGAGCTGGCGCTGAAGATGGACGTCGATGCGACCGAGCTGCGCCTGAAGAGCTTCATCCGCCCCGAGCAGTTTCCCTACGAGAACAAGACGGGCTGGATCTACGACTCCGGCGAGTACGAGAAGACGATGCGCGAGGCGATGCGGATCGCCGGCTACGACGAGCTCCGCAAAGAGCAGGCGGAGAAGCGCCAGCGCGGCGAGCTGATGGGCATCGGCGTGTCCTTCTTCACCGAGGTCGTCGGCGCCGGGCCGAAGAAGCACATGGACATCCTCGGACAGGGCATGGCCGACGGCTGCGACCTCCGGGTCCACGGGACCGGCAAGGCGACGCTCAGCATCAGCGCGCAGACCCAGGGCCAGGGTCACGAGACGACCTTCGCGCAGATCGTCGCCGAGGAGCTCGGCATCTCGCCGGACGACATCCAGGTCCGTCACGGCGACACCGATCGCACCCCGTTCGGACTCGGTACCTACGGCAGCCGCTCGACCCCGGTCTCCGGGGCGGCCGCCGCCGTGGCCGCCCGGCGAGTGCGCGACAAGGCGCGCCTGATCGCCGCCGGCATGCTCGAGACCTCCCCCGACGACCTCGTCTGGGAGAAGGGCCGCTGGTCGGTGCGAGGGGACCCCGAAAAGGGCGCGACGATCGACCAGATCGCGGAGACGGCGTACAGCGACGCGCCCCTGCCCGAGGGCGTGGAGGGCGGCCTCGACGGCCAGTCCGTGTATGACCCGCCGAACCTCACCTATCCCTGCGGCGCCTACATCTGCGTCGTCGACATCGACCCCGACACCGCCGAGGTCAAGATCAGGCGATTCATCGCGGTGGACGACTGCGGCACCCGCATCAACCCGATGATCGTGGACGGCCAGATCATGGGCGGCCTCGCCGAGGGCGTCGGCATCGCGCTGATGGAGCTGATCAGCTTCGACGAGCAGGGCAACTGCCTGAACGGGTCGATGATGGACTACCTGATCCCGACCGCGCTCGAATGCCCGGACTGGGAGCTGGGTGCCACGGTCACCCCCTCGCCACACCATCCGATCGGGGCCAAGGGCGTCGGGGAGTCGGCCACCAACGGGTCGCCGCCCGCGATCGTCAACGCCGTCTGCGACGCGCTCTACCAGAGCCATGGCGTCGCCCACGTCGACATGCCCCTCAACCCGGCCCGCGTCTGGGCGGCGATGCAGGGCAGGGCCGAGCCACCCCAGTGAGTGGGCGTGCCTGAGCTCGGCGCGATCGACCTTCCCGCACTGGCCACCGCTTTGGGCCAGCGGCTGCGCGCGGCCGGCCTCCCGACCACACCCGAGCGCGCCTCCCGCTTTGCCGAGGCAGTCGCGCTGGTGGGGCCGACCCGGCGCTCGGAGCTCTACTGGACCGCGCGCTCGGTGTTCGTCTCCTCCCAGTCGGAGCTGCCGACATTCGACCGGGTCTTCGCCGCGGTCTTCGATCCGGCGCTCGAGCTCGACGAGGAGCGGGGCGATCCCTACTCACCTCCGCTGAGCGGATCGCGGCCGAGCGAGACGCCCCCGATCCCGCAGGCGCGCGAGGTGGAGGGAGACCGGAGCGAGAGGGCCGGCGTCGGCATGCGAGCCGCGGCTTCGGCTCCCTCGGGCGATGAGGCCGAGCTCGAGGTCGAGGTGCCGCTTGCGGTCGCCAGCGAGGAGGAGCGCCTCCACGACCGGAGCTTCGACTCCCTCGACCCGGACGAGCTGGCGCGAATCAGGCAGCTGATGGCGGCGCTGGAGCTGGCCGCGCCGCGCCGCCGCGCGCGCAGAAGGCGCCGGGCGAGGCGGGGGGAGCACCTCGACCTGCGGCGGACGCTGCGCGGCAGTCTGCGGACGGGCGGAGATCCGATGACCCTCGCCCGGCAGAGCAGGCGTACGCGTCCCCGCCGGCTCGTGCTCCTCTGCGACATCTCGGGG
>DASTAI010000227.1:0-3575 GCA_035712865.1 Solirubrobacterales bacterium | reverse complement strand
GCGAATGACCACGAGGACCGGCAGCCCGGCCGAGACCGAGGCCGTCGGGGAACGGTTGGCTGCCGGGCTCGGACCGGGTGACGTCGTGCTGGTCAGCGGCGATCTCGGCGCCGGCAAGACGACCCTGATCCGCGGCGCGGCCCGGGCGCTCGGCGTGACGGAGCCGGTCACCTCGCCCACCTTCACCATCGGCCACACCTACGAGGGCCGCGTGCCGGTCTCCCACCTCGACCTCTACCGGCTTGCGGAGCTGGACCAGGAAGATCCCGCCCTGCTCGATGACTACGTCACGCCCGACGCCGTCTCGTTCATCGAGTGGCCGCAGGCCGCCGAGCCGTGGCTCGAGCGCATCACGCGCCGGGTCGAGCTGCGGCATGCCGGGGGAGACGACCGCGAGATCGAGTTCTGAGCCCCGAGCTGGCTGTCATCCGGGGGTCATCTTCCTGTCATCGCAGCTTGATGCGACCGTCGTAGCTTCGGCTGGCATCGGCAACATCCCCTCAAGGAGGACGAAGATGACTGCGAAGGCAAGACGAACGATCGGGGTGGCGGTGGCACTCTCGCTGGCCGTGTCCGTGGCCGTCGGCGGGTCCACGGCGGCCGCGGCCAAGCGGCTGCCGACCCCGAAGGCTTCCCACTTCGGTCACAACTCGAACCGTGTGACGAACCCGTGGTTCCCACTGGCGCCCGGCTCCGTCTACGTCTACGACGGCCAGAAGGACGGCAAGTCCGCGCGGGACGTCATGACCGTGACCCGAAAGACCAAGCCGATCGCCGGGATTCGAGCGCTTCCGGTGGCTGACCGCCTCTTCCTGAACGGAGTCCTGGCCGAGCGGACGACCGATTGGTATGCCCAGGACAAGAAGGGCACCGTGTGGTACCTGGGAGAGAAGACCGCCGAGTTGAACGCGCGGGGAAAGGTGACGAGCACCGAGGGCTCCTTCCTGAACGGACGTGACGGAGCAAAGGGCGGCATCTTCATGCCCGCGGATCCCGCCATCGGCCAGTCTTTTCAGCAAGAGTCGTTCAAGGGCCAGGCCGAGGACCGGTTTCGGATCCTGAGCATGGCGACGAGCATCACGACTCCGGTGGTCTCATCCCAGAACGCGATGCTCACCCAGGAGAAAACGCCGCTCGAGCCCGGCACCGTGGATCACAAGTACTACGTCCAGGGCATCGGTACGGTGAAGGAGCAGCAGGTCGCCGGTTTCTCGACGCCCGCTCAGGCCGAGGTGACCCAGCTCGTGTCCTTCACGCCCGGGAAGGGCTAGTAGCCCCCGCTGCTGCCGCTGGTCGCGGTAGACACCTGGCTCTGAACGCTCTGCACCTGCGTCTTGACGCTCTGCACCTGCGTCTTGACGCTCTGGGCCTGCGTCTGGACCTGGGTGGAGATGCTCGAGATCTGGCTCTGGACGCTGCTCCCCTGCGACTGGATGCTGTCGATCGCGCTGTTGATGTCATTCGCGCTCGTGTTGTTGTCGTCGCCGCCGCAGCCGGAGACCGCGAAACCGGCGCCCGCGCCGAAGACGACGATCGCGAGCGCTGCGGCGACGCTCCACGCCCGCCGTTGAGGCGAGGGCGCGCGCCAGCGCGACCCGTGTGGTGCTGGGGACCTGCTGGACTCCTCTTCCATGGACGCTCTCCTTCTCCCGGGATGCCTGAACGCGTTCCGCCTCCGCGGACCCTACTGATGTTCGTCCTGGGTGTCGATACCGCCACGGACTACGCAGTCGTCGGCGTGACGGCCGACGGTGAGATCGTCCGAGAGGTCTCGATCGGTCCGGGCCCGGACGGGAGGCCGAGGCACTCGCAGATCCTCCTCACCGAGATCGAGGCGTCGGTCGAGGCGGCCGGCGGCTGGCCGCGGATCGGCCGGATCGCGGTCGGGATCGGCCCGGGCTCGTTCACCGGCCTGCGCATCGGAATCGCCACCGTTCGGGCGCTGGCACAGGCGAGGGAGGTCCCGCTGGCTCCCGTCGGGTCCCTCACCGCACTCGCCCGCGGGATCTCGGAGAGCCGTTCCGAGAGACCGCTCGGGCTGCCCGTCTTCGACGCCCGACGCAATGAGGCATTCGCCGCGCTCTTCGCGGATCGAGAGGAGCTCTGGCCGCCGTTCGTGGCGCCGCCGGAGGAACTGTCGACGCGCGTTCGCGAGCTGGACGGAACCGCTCTGGCGGCGGGAGACGGAGCGCTACGATTCGCCGCAGAGCTGGAGGCCGCCGGCGCCACGGTAGCCCCGCCCGAGGACCCGATCCACCGAGTCGCCGCACGGCACGTTTGCAAGGTGGGGGAGGCGGCGGCCGAGGCGCCTACGGACCAGATCCAACCCCAGTATCTGAGACCGCCCGATGCAAAGAGATGGCGTGAGCGAGATCGCGGAGTCCCTGGGGGGTGACCCCGGAGACCTTCGGCTGCGTCGCCTCGGCTACGGCGACCTGCCCGCGGTCATCTCCATCGAGCGCCGTTCCTTCCCGACCCCGTGGTCCCTCGCCATGTTCGTGCTCGAGCTCTCGAAGCCGTCGGGTATCTGCCTGGCGGCCGAGGACTCGGAGGGGCTGGTCGGGTATCTGGTCTGCGCGCGCTATGACGACGTCTGGCATCTGATGAACGTCGCCGTCCACCCGGAGCGCCGTCGGCGTGGGGTCGCGACGGATCTGATCGAGAAGCTCTTCGAAGAGGCCGGCGCCGGGTCCCGGTTCACGCTCGAGGTCCGCGTCTCCAACGCCCCGGCGATCGAGATGTATCGCCGCTTCGGCTTCCGCTCGGCCGGCCGCCGTCGTCGCTACTACCACGACAACGGCGAGGACGCCCTGATCATGTGGCTCGAGGCGGCCGAGCCGGCGTCCCTCGCTTGATTCTCGCCCTGGAGACCTCCTGCGACGACACCTGCGCAGCCGTCATCGACGGGCCGCGCATCCTCTCCAACGTCGTCTCCTCCCAGGCGGCCTTCCACGAGCGCTACGGGGGCGTCGTCCCCGAGGTCGCCTCCCGTCACCATCTCGAGCTGGTGAACGCGGTCGTGGCGGCCGCGCTCGAGGAGGCGGAGCTGGAGTTGGCGGAGATCGATCGGGTCGCGGTCACCCAGGGCCCGGGGTTGATCGGCGCGTTGCTGGTGGGGCTGAGCACGGCGAAGGCGCTGGCCGCGGCGCAGCGCAAGCCGCTCGTCCCCGTGGACCATCTTCACGGGCACGTGGCGGCGAACTACCTCGAGCCGGAGCCGCTCGAGCCGCCGTTTCTCTGCCTGATCGCCAGCGGCGGCCACACGCTGCTCGCCGGGGTGCGGGATCCCTCCGGCTTCGAGGTGATCGGTCAGACCCTCGACGACGCGGCGGGTGAGGCCTTCGACAAGGGAGCGCGATTGCTCGGGCTCGGCTATCCCGGCGGACCGGCGATCCAGCGTGCGGCGGAGGGTGGCGACCCGGACGCCTTCGACTTCCCCGTGGCGATGAGCGGACGCGGTCTCGACTTCAGCTTCAGTGGCCTGAAGACCGCGTTGGTCTACAAGGTCCGAGACCTCGAGCCGGATGAGATCGAGCGACGGCGGGCCGACCTGGCCGCCTCCTTCCAGAGGGCGA
>DASTAI010000226.1:0-3382 GCA_035712865.1 Solirubrobacterales bacterium | reverse complement strand
CAACGGCGGCACGAGCCGGGGGCTGTAGAGCGAGACGCCGAAGAGCACGAGGGCGGCGCCGGCGCCGAGCATGAGCGCCGAGTCGCCGGTCTTCTGGTTTCCGAACAACCCGAAGAACACGAGGGTGAGCCCACCGAGCATCAGCAGCCAGGCGATCACCACCGTGACGATCGATCGGCGCCTGCTGGCGGTCAGTTCGAGGTTCTGCATCGCGGCGATCGGTGGCACCCGGGTCGATCGCAGTGCCGGGTTGAGGACGGCGATCAGCGTCACCGCGATGCCGAGGACCACGGAGATCACGACGGTTCGGGTCGCGACCACCAGGGCCGTCGTGGGCAGGCCGATTCCGAGCGCCCTGAAGAGGGCCTCGATGCCCTTGGCGAAAAGCAGGCCGCCGAGGACCCCGAGGACCGCGCCGACCAGGCCGATGAGCGCGGCCTCGATGAAGACGGAGATCAGCACCTGCCGCCGGGAGGCGCCGAGGGTGCGGAGGAGCCCGTACTCGCGGATGCGCTGCGAGACGGTGATCGAGAACGTGTTGAAGATGACGAAGGCCCCGACGATCAGCGCCACGGCCGCGAACACGCCGAGGAAGATCGGCAGGAAGCTGAGCGCGTCGTGGATCTCGTCCGAGGAGCGGTTCGCGTTCTGCTCCGCCGTCTCGACGCGGAGCGTCGGCGGCACGACCCGCTCGATCCTGTCTCTGAGCTCATCCGGTGATACGTCCGGGTTGAGGCCGACGGAGATCTGGTTGAAGCGGCCGACGTTGCCGGTGATGAACTGCGCCTCGGGGAGGGTGAGCTGGGCGATGCTGGCGCCTCCGAAGGAGGTGCCGCCGAGCTCGGTCAGCCCGACCAGGCGGAAGGTTCGAACCCGCCGCTCGCCGGCGATCCGAATCGGGTCGCCGACCGACAGTCCCGCGTCGTCAGCCGCCGCCTTGTCGAGGGTCGCCTCGTGCGAGTTGGTGGGGCGATGCCCCTCGACCGTCTTCAGGCTCTCGATCTGGGACGGCAGGACGGCCGAGATGAACTTGGGCGAGAACTGCGAGCCCACCTCTTCGTCGCCCTTGAAGATGCCGCCTCCGGTGAAGATCGTGCCCGCGGCGAGCTCGACCCCGGGCACCTGCCTCACCTGCTTCAGCACCCCGGCGGGAAAGCTCGTGGAGGTGTTCGACTGCTGGGTGACCGGCTGCTTGTTGGTGATCACCACCGAGGTGCCCTTCAGCGAGTCGCTGAAGATCTGGTCGAACGCCTTGTTGATCGTGTCCGTCAGCACGTAGGTCCCGGCGATGAGCGAGACGCCGACGAGCACGGCCACGACCGTGCCCAACGCGCGCAGCTTGAGCGCCCAGAGGCTCTTGATGGCGAAGCTGGTCACCCGAGCTGTTTCATCAGCTCGATCACGTCATCGACCGAGCCGGGTGCAGCGTCCGAGACGATGCGGCCGTCGCGCAGGGTGAGCAGGCGGTCGGCGTAGACCGCCGCCTCGGGCGCGTGGCTGACCATCACGACCGTCTGCTCGAACTCGTCGACCGCCTGGCGGAGCAGGCGCAGCACGTCCTCGGACGCCTTCGAGTCGAGGTTGCCCGTCGGCTCATCCGCGAACACCACGGCCGGCCGCGAGATCAGAGCGCGGGCAACGGCCACCCGCTGCTGCTGGCCTCCGGAGAGCTCCGAGGGCAGGTGCTTCCGGCGGTCCTGGAGTCCGACCGTGTCGAGCAGCTTCTCGAGCCACTCCTCGTCCGGCTTGCGGCCGGCGATCGACAGGGGCAGCACGAGGTTCTCCTCGGCGGTGAGCACCGGCAGCAGGTTGAAGAACTGGAAGATGAATCCGAGCTTGTCGCGACGGAGCTTGGTCAGATCCCCGTCGTCGAGGTCGGTGATGTCGATCCCGTCGATCAGCACCCGGCCCGAGGTCGGCCGGTCGAGGCCGGCGAGGACGTGCAGGAGGGTCGACTTGCCGGATCCGGACGGGCCCATGATCGCCGTGAAGCGGTCACGCTCGAACTCGACGCTGACGTCCCGGAGCGCGTCCACCGCGGCGTCGCCCTCCCCGTAGCGGCGGCTGACGTCGATCGCCTGGACGATGCTGCCCTCAGCGGCCGCGGCTTCGGCCGTCGAGGAGCGCGCCTGTCTCTTTTCACTCAGTTGATCTGCCATCCGTGACGTCCCCAAAACCAAGGCCCGCTCGCAACCTAGCGATTCGGCCCTCCCGCCGTCCATACTGAATGACCCCGATGTCGGCCGAGGGAATGATCAGGGACAGATCCGGGCTGGCACCCGGTTCGGGTTTCGCCGGATTCACGATCGAGCGCACGCTCGGCCATGGCGGCATGGGCATCGTCTACCTCGCACGCGAGGTCCGCCTCGAGCGCGACGTGGCGCTCAAGGTGATTCGCACCGAGCTCGCCGCGGACGAGCACTTCCGCACCCGCTTCCGGGAGGAGTCGCGCACCGCGGCGTCGATCGAGCATCCGAGGGTGGTGACCGTGTTCGGCGCCGGCGAGCGAGACGGCCTGCTCTACGTGGCGATGCAATACGTCGCGGGGCGCGACCTCGGCCGGCTGATCTCGGTCCGTGGCGCCCTGCCCGCCGATGAGGCAGCCTCCCTGACCGCGCAGGTGGCCGACGGGCTTGACGCTGTCCACGCGGCGGGGCTGGTGCACCGGGACGTCAAGCCCGCCAATGTGCTGGTCGGAGAGCCCGAGACGTTCGGCGATGAGCCGACGGCCTATCTGACCGACTTCGGCCTGGCAAAGATCGCGGCGTCGACGAGTGGCCTGACCGCCACCGGCGAGGTCATCGGCACGATCGACTACATGGCGCCCGAGCAGATCGAGGCGCGCCGGGTGGACGCCCGCACCGACGTCTACGCGCTCGGCTGCGTCCTCTTCCACGCGGTCACCGGAGCGGTCCCCTATCCGGAACGGGAGAGCTCCTCGAAGATGTGGGCCCACCTCAACGAGCCACCGCCCGCCACCGGCGGACCGCTCGACCCCGTCATCCGCAGGGCCATGGCGAAGGACCCCTCTGATCGCTTCCCCTCGGCGGGCGATCTGGGGCGAGCCGCCACGGCGGCGACCCACGGGGAGGCCGTCACCGAGCCCGAGCACGCCGTCGGCACCGGCGAGGCCGCGCTCGCCGAGACCGTGCCGCTGGCCGTCACGGCGCCGACCGAGCGCCAGCCGCGCCGGCGCCAGCGGCGCCGCCGCCTCTCGCGGTTCCTGATTCCGCTGCTCACCCTGCTGGTCGCGGCCGCCCTCACCTTCGCGGCGCTGATCGTGGTTCCCCGATTGAACGATTCCAGCAGCACCCCGCCGAGGCCGAGTGGGATCGCGGTCCCGGCACTGGTCGGTCAACCCCTCGACACCGCCGAACAGCGG
>DASTAI010000225.1:0-2998 GCA_035712865.1 Solirubrobacterales bacterium | reverse complement strand
TTCTCGCGGACCTCCACCTTCATCTCTCTGACCCGGGACCGGGGTGCGGGCCAGGTCGGCGTCGTCGCCAACGGCGAGTCGCTGCCGCTCTATTCGGTCACGGATCCACTCGACCTCGAGAACCTGAAGAACGGGATCGAGGTCCAGATCAGGCTGCACGAGGCCGCGGGCGCGAACCAGATCGGGCCGCTGGCGGAGGGGGCGCCGACCTGGAGACGAGGCGACGATCTCGACAGCTTCATCTCCACGGTCAAGCGGATCCCGTTCCGGGCCGGTGGCTACAAGCTCTTCAGCGCCCACCAGATGGGCACCTGCCGGATGGGGGAGGACCCGGAGACCTCGGTCGCCGGCCCCTGGGGTGAGCTGCACGACACCAAGGGCGTCTGGATCGGGGACGGCAGCGCGTTCCCAACGTCGTCCGGGACCAATCCGATGGTCTCGATCATGGCGCTCGCCCACCGGACGGCAGAGACGATCGCGGAGGACGCAGGACAGTCGGCCCCGTCCGCTGAATCGACAGAGGCCCAGCCGGCCTAGGTTCCAGACAACTCGACGAGAGGAGCACGACTTGGCTACCGAGACGCAGGCACCCGCCCAACCAGGACACCCGACAGAGGAAATCGTTCGCGACCGCCTCTACATCGGCGGGGAGTGGGTGGAGCCCGCCGGCTCGGGGAAGATCGACGTGATCGACTCGACCACCGAGCAGGTCATGGGGCGAATCCCGGAGGGGACGCCGGAGGACGTCGATCGGGCCGTTGAGGCCGCACGAGCGGGGTTCGAGGTCTGGCGCGACGTGCCGGTCGAGGAGCGGGTTGACGCCTGCACCGCGATCAGTGCGGCTCTTGCCGAGCGTGCCGATGAGATCGCCGCCCTGATCTCGGCGGAGGTCGGCATGCCGCTCGTGCTCGCGCGGACCATCCAGGCGGGTCTGCCGGCGATGGACTTCGGGTCGATGGCGCAGGTGGCCAACGAGGTCGCCTGGGAGGAGCAGATCGGGAACTCGCTGATCGTGCGGGAGCCGGTCGGAGTGGTCGGCTGCATCACGCCCTGGAACTATCCGCTGCACCAGATCTGCGCCAAGGTCGGGCCGGCGCTGGCCGCGGGCTGCTCGGTGGTGGTGAAGCCGAGTGAGGTGACGCCACTCTCGTCCTTCATCCTCGCCGAGATCGTCGATTCGCTCGATCTGCCGGCGGGAGTCTTCAACCTCGTCACCGGATATGGCCCGGTTGTCGGCGAGGCGATCGCTGCCCACGAGGACGTGGACATGGTCTCGTTCACCGGGTCGACCCGCGCGGGACGGCGGGTGGCCGAGGTGGCCGCCCAGACCGTCAAGCAGGTGGCGCTGGAGCTCGGCGGCAAGTCAGCCAACGTGATCCTCGACGACGCCGACCTGCAGCAGGCCGTCGGCTACGGCATCGCCAACTGCTACCTGAACTCGGGCCAGACCTGCAGCGCGCACACCAGGATGCTGGTGCCGCGCGAGAAGCTGGCCGAGGCGGAGGCCGTCGCGCAGGCGGCGGCGGAGAAGGCGACGCCGGGCGATCCCTTCGAGGACGGGACGCGGCTCGGTCCGCTGGTCTCGGAGGCGCAGCGAGAGCGGGTGCGCGGCTTCATCGAGAAGGGACAGGAGGAGGGCGCCAAGCTGGTCACGGGCGGCGCGGAGCCGCCAGAGGGACTGGACAGCGGGTACTTCGTCCGGCCGACGGTCTTCTCGGAGGTGACGCCGGAGATGACCATCGCCCAGGAGGAGATCTTCGGGCCGGTGCTCTCGATCATTCCGTACGACTCGGAGGACGAGGCGGCCGAGATCGCCAACTCGACGATCTACGGTCTGGACGGTGGTGTCTGGTCCGCCGACCCCGAGCGGGCCAGGGCGTTCGCGAGGCGGATGCGGACCGGTCAGGTGCAGATCAACGGCGCGACGTTCAATCCGCTGGCCCCCTTCGGCGGCTTCAAGCAGTCCGGGCGGGGGCGGGAGTACGGCCGGTTCGGCCTCGAGGAGTTCCTCGAGGTCAAGTCGATCCAGACCTGACCACTACCCACGCCTAAACCGTTTCGCCCGCCGCACGTGCCGGGTAACCGACTCCTGAAGAGACTGAGAAAGGAGTCGAAAAGACATGCCTGGTGAATTGCAGGGCAAGCGAATCGCCTTCCTGATGGCGAATGAGGGCGTCGAGCAGATCGAGTACTTCGAACCGCGCAGGGCGGTCGAGGAGGCCGGAGCCGAGGTCGAGGTGATCTCGACCGAGTCCGGCGAGGTGCAGGGATTCGAGCACCTGGACAAGGGCGAGACCTGGAAGGTCGACAAGACGACGTCCGAGGCGAAGGCTTCCGACTACGACGGCGTCGTGCTGCCCGGCGGGGTCGCGAATCCGGACAACCTGCGCACCGATGACGATGCGATCAGGTTCCTGCGCGAGATCTTTGCCGCGGGCAAGCCGGCGGGCGTGATCTGTCACGCGCCGTGGATGCTCGTCGAGGCTGATCTGGTCGATGGTCGCGAGGTCACCTCGTGGCCGAGCCTGCAGACCGACATCCGGAACGCGGGCGGCAATTGGGTCGATAAGGAGGTCGTGGTCGATTCCGGCCTCGTCACCTCACGCAAGCCGGATGACATTCCCGCGTTCAACTCGAAGATCGTCGAGGAGTTCGGGGAGGGTGTGCACGACGAGCAGCGCGAGAAGGCGCACGTCAGCTCGTAGCTGTCCGCGCTGCGTCAGCCGCCGATGATTACGAAGGAGATTCGCTCGGGTGAGGTGTTCGCGGATCGCTATCGCGTCATCCGGCGGCTCGGCGTGGGCGGAATGGCGACCGTGTGGCTCGCCGAGGACGAACGTCTGGGTCGTGAGGTCGCGGTCAAGCGGCTGAGGACCGACGCTCCGGAGGAGAGTCTGACGCGGTTTCGGCGCGAAGCGAGGATCGGGGCAACGCTGAACCACCCCAACTTCGTGGCCGTCTTCGACACGATCGCCACGGACGGTGGTGCGCTGATCGT
>DASTAI010000224.1:0-3164 GCA_035712865.1 Solirubrobacterales bacterium | reverse complement strand
CCCGCCGAGTGCCTGGTCTTCGAGGCGCTGCAACTCCTCCTGGTAATGGATCCGTGTTTGGTCCTGCATTCTTGGTCGCTCCTGCGATCGCCGCGCCTGTGACTCAGCCGAAGCGCCCGCTGACGTAGTCCTCCGTCTCCTTCTTGGAGGGCGTCGTGAACATCGTGTCCGTCGCGTCCATCTCGACCAGATGGCCGGGCTGGCCCGGGGCCTCCAGGTTGAAGAAGGCGGTGGAGTCGCTCACCCGGGCGGCCTGCTGCATGTTGTGGGTGACGATCACGATCGTGTAGCGGCTCTTCAGGTCCTCGATCAGGTCCTCGACCGCCAGGGTGGCGACGGGATCGAGTGCCGAGCAGGGCTCGTCCATCAGCAATACCTCGGGCTCGACGGCGATCGCGCGCGCGATGCAGAGACGCTGCTGCTGGCCACCGGAGAGAGCCGAGCCCTTGCGGTGGAGACGATCCTTCACTTCGTCCCAGAGGTGGGCACTTCGCAGGGATCGTTCCACGACGCTGTCCTTCTCCGACTTGGAGACCTTGCTGTTGAGGGTGAGGCCGGCGGCCACGTTCTCGTAGACCGACATGGTCGGGAACGGATTGGGCGCCTGGAAGACCATGCCCACCAGCCGGCGCACCTCGACCGGATCGACGTTCGAGGCATAGATGTTCTGGTCGTCGAGCTCGACTTCGCCGTCGACCCGGGCGCCGGGGGTGAGCTCGTGCATCCGGTTGAGCGAGCGCAGCATGGTCGTCTTGCCGCAGCCCGAGGAGCCGATCAAGGCGGTGACCTGGTTCGGCTCGATCGTCATCGTCACATCGTGGACGGCATGTAAGTCGCCGTAGTAGAGGTTCAGGTCCTTGACCGTGAAGCGCTTCGACACGCGCTCGACCTTATCGGCGCCTCGCCTGCTCGCCTCCTCGGCGGTCTTTGCGAGGTCGGTCTCCAGCGCCATGCGCGTGTCGCTCCTGGTCGTGTCGGTTGTCTCGGGCATCTTCCTCCTGTCGTCCCCGGGCATTCGAAGTCTCGGCTCGATTATCTCGTGTCCCGCAGGTCGGTTCCGAAGCGACGATAGATCCACCGGGCCAGCAGGCTGAGGATCATCACGATCAGGATCAGCGTCAGTGCCGCCGCCCAGGCCTTGTCGTAGGAGGCCTGGACGTCGACTCCCGGGTTCTTGTACTCGTTGTAGGCGAAGACGGCCAGGTTCTGCATCCGCCCGCTGAGCGGGTTGCTGTTGACGGAGTCGATCACCCCAGTGGTGACCAACAGCGGCGCCGTCTCACCGATCACGCGGGCGACGGCGAGCATCACCCCGGTGACGAGCCCGGCGAGCGCCGTCGGCAGGACGATTCGGGTGACCACCTTCCACTTCGGCGTGCCGAGCGCGTAGGCCGCCTCGCGCAGGTGGTCGGGGACGATCTTCAGGATCTCCTCCGCGGAGCGGATCACGATCGGGATCATCAGCACCGAGAGCGCGACCGAGCCGATGATCCCGAGCCGGATGCCGGGGCCGAGGAAGGCCGCGAAGAGCGCGTAGGCGAACAGCCCCGCCACGATCGACGGGATGCCCGTCATCACGTCGACGAAGAAGGTGAGCGCGCGGCGCAGGCGGCCGCTGCCGTACTCGTTCAGGTAGACCGCGGCCATGATCCCGATGGGCACCGAGATCAGAGTGGCGACGCCCGTGATCACCAGCGTCCCGATGATCGCGTGCTCGGCGCCGCCCCCAGGGCCGATGACCCCTCTGGCGGACTCCGTGAAGAACGAACCGGTGAAGCTCGCGGTCCCGCGGTCGACCACCGTGTAGAGGAGGGAGAACAGCGGCAGCACCGCGATGCCGAAGCCGGTCGCGATGCCGAGCGTCACCAGGCGGTCCAACGCCTGGCGGCGCCCCTCGGCGATCCGCGACCAAATGTAGGCGGTCGGCAATGCGAGCACCGCCGTGATGACGAAGAGCAGGACGATCGAGAAACTGCCCGTTGCGAGCAGAATCGCGAGAGCGACCAGCGCCGAGCCCCCCGCGACCGCGCGCAGGAACCAGGAGGGCAGCGTGCCGCCGGCGGCTCCCGCCCCACCACGGGGGGAGATGCTCTCGGCGGGATCGACCGCGGCCGCCGGGTTCTCGTCGGGTGCAGGAACTGGGTTCTCGTCGGGTCGGTCGGCCATCGGGTTCCTATTGGACGTCTGAGCGGGAGATGATCACGCGTGCGATCACGTTGACCACCAGCGTGATCGCGAAGAGAACGAGCCCCGAGGCGATCAGGGCGTTGACGTTGACCCCTGATGACTCCGGGAACTGGAGGGCGATGTTGGCCGCGATCGGGGTCGGGTTCTCCTGGCTCACCAGGTTGAAGGTCACGACGCCGGAGGCCGACAGGATGATCACCACCGCCATCGTCTCCCCGAGGGCACGGCCGAGTCCGAGCATGGAGCCGCTGATCACCGCGGACTTGCCGAAGGGCAGGACCGCCATGCGGATCATCTCCCAGCGGGTGGCCCCGAGCGCCAGTGCTCCCTCCTCGAGGCGCCGCGGCGTCTGCGAGAACACCTCCCGTGCGACGGCGGAGACGATCGGCAGGATCATCAGGGCGAGGACTAACCCGGCCGTGAGCATCGTTCTGCCCGTGACGGAGGCAGGCCCTTCGAAGAAGGGAATCCAGCTCAGGTGGGCGACGAGCCAGTCGAGGATGGGGACCATCGCGGGGCCGAGGATGAAGATTCCCCAGAGCCCGTAGAAGATGCTCGGGATCGCCGCGAGCAGATCCACGATGTAGGCGAGCGGGTTGGCGACGCGCCGGGGCGCGATGTGGCTGATGAAGAGCGCAACGGCCACCGCCAGGGGAACCGCGATGATCATGGCCACCACGCCCGCCAGGAGCGTCCCGAAGGCGAGTGGCGCGATGTAGTCGATGAGGGTCTTGCCCTCGGGAAGTTCCGATGGACTGGCGGTGACAGCCGGCAACGAGTCGGCGATCAGGAAGATCGCGACGCCGGCGAGCAGCGCGAGCACCGTGACCCCCGCGATCACGGTTGCGTTGGAGAAGATCCTGTCTCCGCGGCGACGCTTGCCGCCGCTCGCCTCGGCCAGGATCTGGCCGCCGACCGTCGTGGTGTCCGTATGGGCTTCCATCAGTTCAAAGACGGATGGAGGGTCCCGCGCCGTG
>DASTAI010000223.1:0-2661 GCA_035712865.1 Solirubrobacterales bacterium | reverse complement strand
GAGCGGCCGACACACCCACCCCCTGGGAGTCACCGGACCGTCAGGCTCGCGCGATCCGCCGACTAGTGCTCAGCAAGCTCGAGCGGCGCGTCGGCGGCCTGGGGCCGGGCTTCGCGGAACACGAAGTTGCCCCCTTCCACGTCGACCTCGATACGCGCACTGTCGACGAGCTGACCGCGGACGATGGCCTCTGCCAGTGGATCCTCGATGTGTTTCTGAATCGTCCGGCGAAGCTGCCGGGCGCCGTACGTCGGGTCGTAACCCTTCTCGACGAGGGCGGCCTCGGCCGCCGGCGTCAGGATGAGCTCGATGCCCTTCTCGGTGATCTGCTTGTTGATCTTGGAGATCATCAGTCGAATGATCGACTTGATGTGCAGTTCGCTGAGCGAGTGGAACACGATGATGTCGTCGATCCGGTTGATGAACTCCGGCCGGAACGCCCGCTTCATCTCCTCCATGACGCGGTCCTTCATCTTGTCGTAGGAGGACTCGTCGGACTCCTGCAGGAAGCCGGGGCTCGTCCGCTTGCCGATGATGCTGGTGCCCAGGTTCGACGTCATGATCAGGATCGTGTTCTTGAAGTCCACCACGTGACCGAGCGAGTCGGTCAGGCGGCCGTCGTCCAGCACCTGCAGCAGCATGTTGAAGACGTCCGGATGGGCCTTCTCGATCTCGTCGAAGAGGACCACCGAGTACGGCCGGCGCCGCACCTTCTCGGTCAGGAACCCACCCTCTTCATAGCCGACATAGCCGGGGGGCGCGCCGAGCAGGCGCGACACGGAGAACTTCTCCATGTACTCCGACATGTCCACGCGGATCAGCGCGTTCTCGTCACCGAAGAGGTACTCGGCCAGCGTGCGGGCGAGCTCGGTCTTGCCGACACCGGTGGGGCCGAGGAACACGAATGAGCCGACCGGACGCTTGGCGTCCTTGAGGCCGGCGCGCGAGCGGCGGATGGCCCGGGCCACCGCCTTCACGGCGTCGTCCTGGCCGATGATGCGGCCGTGCAGGGCCTCTTCCATGCGGGCCAGCCTCTGGGATTCCTTCTCCTCGAGCTTGGCCAGCGGGATGCCGGTCCAGCGGGACACGATGAACTCGATGTCCACCTCGCCGACCTGCTGCACGCCCTTGCCCTTGGTCCGCTCCCACTCGCGCTTCATCTCCTCTTCGCGATGCTTGAGGATCTTCTCCTTCTCGCGAAGCGAGGCGGCTTTCTCGAACTCCTGCGCCTCCAGGTACATGTCCTTCTCGCGCCCGACCCGCTCGAGCTCCTTCTCCAGCTCCTTGAGCTCGGCCGGCGGTGTGAGGGCCATGAGGCGCGTGCGGGACGAGGCCTCGTCGATGACGTCGATGGCCTTGTCGGGCAGCTGGCGATCGGTGATGTAGCGGTCGGCGAGGGTCACCGCGGCGTTGATGGCCTGCTCGGTGATCTTCACGCGATGGTGCGCCTCGTACTTGTGGCGCAGCCCCTTGATGATCTCGATGGCCTCGGGAACGCTCGGCGCCTTGACGATGACCGGCTGGAAGCGGCGCTCGAGCGCGCCGTCCTTCTCGATGTACTTGCGGTACTCGTCGAGCGTGGTGGCGCCGATGGTCTGGATCTCGCCGCGCGACAGCGCCGGCTTCAGCATGTTCGAGGCGTCGATGGCGCCCTCGGCGGCGCCGGCCCCGATCAGCGTGTGCAGCTCGTCCAGGAACAGGACCACGTTCTCGGACTGGCGGATCTCCTTCATCACCGCCTTGAGCCGCTCCTCGAACTGACCGCGGTACTTGGTGCCGGCCACCAGCGCGCCCAAGTCGAGCTGCAGCAGGCGCTTGTTCACCAGCACGTCAGGGACGTCGTGGGAGATGATCTTCTGCGCGAGGCCTTCGACGATGGCGGTCTTGCCCACGCCGGGCTCACCGATCAACACCGGGTTGTTCTTGGTGCGACGCGCGAGGATCTGGATGACGCGCTCGATCTCCTGCTCGCGGCCGATGACCGGATCGAGCTTGGTCTCGCGAGCGAGCTGCGTGAGGTCACGCGCGAACTCGTCGAGGACCGGCGTCTGCGAGCGCTTCTTGGGGCGCGGATAGTACTGGTCGCCGAGCAGCGCCAGCGTCTCCTGCCGCACCTCGTCCAGCCGCGCGCCGAGCGACTCGAGGATCTTGGCGGCGATCGACTGGCCTTCCTTCATCAGGCCGAGCAGCAGGTGCTCGGTGCCAATGTAGTTGTGCCCGAGCTGCCGCGCTTCCTCGATCGAGAGCTCGAGGACCCGCTTGGCCTGTGGCGTGAACGGCACCTCACCGAACGTCAGCGTCTTGGGGAAGCCGGCCAGCGCCCGCTCGACCTCCGCCTTGACCGTCTCCAGTCGCAGACCGAGCCGCTGCAGGACCGCGGTGGCGATGCCCTCGCCGTCGCGGATCAGGCCCAGCAGGACGTGTTCCGTTCCTACGAAATCGTGGCGGAACCGGCCCGCTTCTTCTCGAGCCAGAATGATGACCCGTCGCGCTCGTTCGGTGAACCGTTCAAACACAGGTGTCTCCCACCCCCATCACCGGACCGAGCCGGTTTCTCCTGCGGCGACGCCTAGTTACTTCAACCGAATTCAGTATATCCCGCGTTCAGAACAGCCGCTAGCCTTTTTCTTCACGAGCCGAATAAGTGCGCGAATCTCCTGT
>DASTAI010000222.1:0-2233 GCA_035712865.1 Solirubrobacterales bacterium | reverse complement strand
GGTCATCTCGTCACGGGCTCCACCGCGGCCGTGACCGTCGCCATCGGGGCGAACCCGGGTTCTGGATCCCTGTCGGGAACGGTCACAGTGCATGCGAAGGGAGGCATCGCCTCGTTCTCCAAACTGTCGATCGACAAGCCCGGCATCGGCTACACCCTCACGGCACGGAGCCCAGGGATAACCCCGGCGACCTCGGCAAGATTCACCATCTGGGGATCGCTCCGGCACTGTTCCACGACACCGTGCTCGGCATCGTCGTCCTCGGCGACGACGGCCGGGACGGTCACAACCTCTTCCGCTGCCCCCGCCGAGTTCCTGGGGGTCGGGATCGGCGGCGCCAGCTTCACCTGCCGCGGGCCCTACCAGCCGGTGTCGGACCCGTTCAGCTTCGACGTTCTCAGCCCCTCGGGGATCGCCCAGCGGGATGCGCAGTTCGCCGCCTCGCTCCAGATCGACAAGTCCCTCGTCAAGGCCTCGGGTCATCCCGGCGCCGCAAGCTGGCAGATCTGCTACGCCTCCACGTCACCGTTCACAGCGCGTGACGACACCGCTGGAACTGCGGTGATCGGCGGCGTCAGCTATCACACGGGCTTGCTGCCCGACTGCGCGAAGACGCAGGGGGCGCCGTGCGTGCAAGCGCGCCACAAGCACAACGCCGGCGACGTCGTCGTCGAGTTCCTCGCGGCCGGGGACCCTGTCGGCAGGGGATGATCTCTTGGTGCAGCGCTGTCCCGACTGCAACGAGGAGAATCCTGACCGGTTCCGCCTCTGCGGCTACTGCGGCGCACTGCTGTCGCCGGTCGCCTCGGAAGAGGTGCGCAAGACCGTCACCGTGGTCTTCTCCGACCTGAAGGACTCCACAAGCCTCGGCGAGAAGCTCGACAGCGAGTCGCTGCGAGAGGTCCTCAGCGTCTACTTCTCGGCCATGAGGCAGGTGCTCGAGCGGCACGGGGGGACGGTCGAGAAATACATCGGCGACGCCATCATGGCCGTGTTCGGCCTCCCGAGGCTGCACGAGGACGACGCGCTGCGCGCAGTGAGAGCCGCGTCCGATATGAGGACGGCGCTGCAAGAGCTGAACCTTAGGCTCGAGGCCACCTGGGGGGTGAGCCTCGAGACCAGAACTGGCGTCAACACCGGTGAGGTCGTGGCCGGCGACCCGGCGATGGGACAGCGCCTCGCCACCGGAGATACCGTCAACGTGGCCGCCCGACTCGAGCAGGTGGCGCCTCACGGCGAAGTTCTCCTCGGAGAAACGACCTTCCGCCTGGTGAAGGACGCCGTCACCGCCGAACAGGTGGAACCGCTCGAGCTGAAGGGCAAGGCCAAGCGGGTTGCCGCTTACCGGCTGATCGGCGTCGGCCGCAGCGAGGCGATCACGCGGCGCATGGACCGTCCCGTTGTCGGCCGGGACGAGGAGCTCGGGCGCCTGCTCGATGCGTTTGATCGCGCGCTCGGTGGTTCGCACTGCGAGATCGTGACCGTGCTCGGCCAGGCCGGCATCGGCAAGTCACGGCTGATCGAGGAGTTCGTCCGCCAGGTGGACGACCGTGCCCTGGTGCTGAAAGGCAGGTGCCTGTCCTACGGGGAGGGCATCACCTTCTGGCCCATCGCCGAAGCTCTCCGACAGGCGGCCGGGATCCTCCCCGATGACCAGGAGGATGAGGCGCGGAACAAGCTGTGGTCGCTCATCGGCGCAGAGCGCGAGGACGCCGCGGTACGGATCGGGTCGCTCATGGGATTTGGCTCGGGCAGCTACGGCAAGGACGAGCTGCTGTGGAGCGTGCGGGCCGTCCTCGAGACGATCGCCCGCCGCCGGCCGCTTGTCATGATCTTCGACGATATTCACTGGGCCGAGCAGAATTTCCTCGACCTCGTCGAGTACGTCGCCGACAGCTCGGGCGACGTTCCCCTGTTCATCCTCTGCGCCGCCCGCCACGAACTGCTTGAGGAATTCCCCGGCTTCCTCGCCGGCCGCGACGGCGCCGGCCGGATCGATCTTCGCGAACTGTCGCGCCGCGACACGGCACGAGTGCTGGGGAACCTCGTCGGCGACCTGCAGCTCCCCGGGAGCCTGGAGGATCGGATTTTGTCCGTCGCTGACGGCAACCCGCTCTTCGCCGAGCAGATGATCTCGATGCTGATCGACTCCGGGGTGATCCGCGAGCA
Organism: Solirubrobacterales bacterium; assembly: GCA_035712865.1. Classification (GTDB taxonomy): domain Bacteria; phylum Actinomycetota; class Thermoleophilia; order Solirubrobacterales; family 70-9; genus DASUPK01. The sequence continues at coordinate 64 of DASTAI010000222.1, read as the reverse complement.
GGGCGGCGGATGGGAGTTCGCGGGCGGTTCCGAGGATGTGGCGGTACCACCGAACGTCTCGTCC
>DASTAI010000221.1:0-14048 GCA_035712865.1 Solirubrobacterales bacterium | reverse complement strand
GACGCGAACGGTGGGGCGATCGGCGTGCTCAGCACGGTCGCGCTCGCTCCGCTCGCCGGCTCCAACGCCGTCGGCAACCTGGCGATGGAGCTCGCCTACATGCGGGCAAACAACTCGGCATTCTCGGGCGTGAACCTGGTTCCGGGAACCGAACCGTTCGAGGCGAATCTCGTCGGCGCCGCGCTCAAGGGCGTCGGCGTCAGGACGCGAACCCGCTAGGCGGCGACGACAGCACGTAGGTCTGGAAGAGGCCGGGCTCGAGGGCCCGGCCTTTCCTCTTCTCAGGCGGCGACGCTCTCCAGCTCGGCGAGCTCGTCAGCGCTCAGATCGATGTCGGCCGCCCCGAGATTCTCTTCGAGGTGCTCGACCGAGGAGGTGCCGGGGATCGGCACCAGGACCGGGGAGCGCGCGAGCAGCCAGGCCAGCGCCACCTGCCCGGTCGTCGCGTCGTGCGCCCGGGCGATCCGCTCGAGTGGACCTCCGGGCTCGGCGAGCTCCCCCGCCGAGACGGGAGCCCATGGCAGAAAGGCGATGCCCAGCTCCTCGCAGCGGTCGAGCATTTCCTGCGAGCTGCGATCGGTGAGGTTGAAGCGGTTCTGAACCGAGACGACCTCGACGATCTCCCGGGCCGTCTCGAGCTGGTCGAGCGAGACGTTCGAGACGCCGACGTGGCGGATCTTGCCTTCATCCTGGAGCTCCTTGAGTGCGGCGATCGACCGCTCGTACGGCACCTTCTTGTCGGGGCGGTGGTGTTGGTAGAGCTCGATGGTGTCGAGCCGCAGGCGCCGGAGCGAGCCCTCACATGCCTCCCTGAGGTGTTCGGGCCTGCCGTCGGCGGGCCATTTCCCTGGACCCGTCCGAATCAAGCCTCCCTTGGTGGCGATCAGGAGGTCATCCGGATAGGGGTGGAGCGCCTCCGCGATCAGCTCCTCGCTGACGTCGGGGCCGTAGGAGTCCGCCGTGTCGATCAGGTTGACGCCGAGCTCGAGTGCCCGACGCAGCACGGCGATCGCCTCGTCGTGGTCCTTCGGCGGGCCCCAGATTCCGGGGCCGGTGATCCGCATCGCCCCGAAGCCCAGCCGCCGCACTGTCTTCCCGGCGAGGGCGATCGTGCCCACGTTCTCGTCGGTGAGCGCGGTCATGCGGCGGCGTCCAGCGCCTCGTTGAGCAGCTCGTCGGCGCGCTCGTTGTCGCCGCGCCTGACGTGGCGGATCGACCAGGAGCCGAACTCGGCGAGCTCCCTGACCGCCTGCTCTCGCAAGGGCTTCAGGTGAGCCTGCTTCACCTTCCAGTTGCCTTTGACCTGCTCCACGATCAGCATCGAGTCGGCCACGAACTCCACCTCGTCTGCGCCAAGATCCTTGGCGAGCCGGATGCCCAGCATCAGGGCGCGGTACTCGGCCACGTTGTTGGTCGCCTCGCCGATCGTCTCGGAGCGCTCGGTCAGCTCCTCGCCGCCGGGGTCGGTCGCCACCGCGGCGACCGCGGCCGGGCCCGGGTTGCCCCGTGACCCTCCATCGACGTTGACGACGACCTTCAGGCCCGGACTTCCTCCTCGGAGCGGGCCTCTGAGATCACCTTCTGCGCGAGGTGCGACGGGATCTCCTCGTGGCGGGCGAACTCCATCGTGTAGTCGCCGCGCCCTCCGGTGATCTGGCGCAGGTCTCGGGCGTAGTCGAGGACCTCGGCCATCGGGACCTCCGCCTTGATCTCAGTCGCCGAGCCCTTCGCCTCCATCCCGAGCGGCCGGCCGCGGCGGGAGTTGAGGTCGCCGACGACGTCGCCCACGACGTCCTCGGGCACGCTGACCGTGAGCAGCATGATCGGCTCGAGCAATACCGGGTCGGCCTGATCCATGGCGTCCTTGAACGCCATCGATCCCGCGATCTTGAAGGCATTCTCAGATGAGTCGACCCGGTGGTATTGGCCGTCGTAGAGGCGGACCTGCAGGTCCTTGACCGGGTACCCCGCGAGCGTGCCGTGCTGCATCGCCTCGGCGATGCCCTTCTCGACCGCGGGGATGAACCCCTTGGGGATGGCGCCGCCCTTGATCTCATCGACGAACTCGTAGCCGCTGCCGGCCTCGCCCGGCGCGATCTCGATGTGGCAGTCGCCGAACTGCCCGCGGCCACCGGTCTGCTTCTTGTAGCGGCCGTGCGCCTTGGCGGACTTGCGGATCGCCTCGAGGTAGGGAACCCGTGGTGGATGCAGCTCGATCTCGGCTCCGAAGCGGTCCTTCATCCGGTCCACGATCACCTCGACGTGGATCTGGGTCAGTCCGGCGATGATCTGCTCACCGGTCTGCTGGTCTCGGTGGACGTCGAGGGTCGGGTCCTCCTCCTCGAGGCGCCGGATCGCGCTGGCTGCCTTGTCCTCGTCGCCCTTGGTCTTCGGCTCGAAGGCGAACGCCATCACCGGAGCGGGCAGGTCGAGCGGTGGGAAGGAGATCTTGGAGTCCTTGTCGGCGAGCACGTCGCCGGCGCGTGTCTCCTTGAGCTTGGCGATGGCACCGATGTCCCCGGCGCCCAGCTCCTCCGTCTGCGCGTGCTCCTTCCCGCCGGGGATCAGGATCTGGCCGATCCGCTCCTTTGCCCGGCGGGTCACGTTGGTCACCTGCGAGTCGCCCTTGATCACACCGGAGAAGACGCGGAAGAGGTTGAGTCGGCCGGCGTAAGGATCGGCGAGGGTCTTGAACACGTAGGCGACCAGCTCTCCGTCCTCGTTCGGAGCGATCTCGATCTCCTCGCCGTCCTCGCCAAGAGCGGTCACCGGGCCCCGCATGGCCGGGGAGGGCAAGTCCTCGACCAGGGCCTCCAGCAGCCTCGTGGTGCCGAGGTTCTTGGTCGCCACCCCACAGGTGACGGGGAAGATCCTGCCGTCGGTGACCCCTCGCTTGAGCACGGTGACGATCTCGTCGTGATCGATCTCCTCGCCGTCGAGGTAGCGCTCCATCAGTTCGTCCGAGTTCTCGGCCACCTCGTCCATCAGCTTCTCGCGGTACTCCTGCGCCTGGGCCTGGAGCTCCTCGGGAATCTCCTGCGGCTCCGGCGCCCCTCTCCCCTCCCCCTGAGCCACGAACGCCTTCATGTCGATCAGGTCGATCACCCCGCGGACCTCGTGTTCGGAGCCGATCGGGATCTCGGTCGCGACGACGTGGTTGCCGAAAGCACTCTGGAGCGACTCGAGGGCGCGGAAGAAGTCGGCCCGCTCGCGGTCGAGCATGTTGACGTAGACGAGGCGCGCCAGCCCCTCGCGATCCGCCCGCTGCCAGAGACGGTCGGTGTGGACCTCGACTCCCATCACGGCGTTGACGACGACCACCGCGGCATCCGCCACGCGCAGCGAGGCAATCGTGTCGGCAATGAAGCTGGGCTCGCCGGGCGTGTCGATCAGATTGATCTTGCGGTCGTCGTACTCGAAGGACGCGACGGAGGCGCCGATCGACATCTCGCGCGCATGCTCGTCGGCCTCGAAGTCGGAGACGGTCGAGCCGTCCTCCACCCGCCCCAGCCGGTTGACGACGCCGGCCTCGAACAGCAGCGCCTCGTGGAGCGAGGTCTTGCCGCTGCCTCGGTGGCCGATCAGCGCGACGTTCCGGATCCTGTCCGCGGCCTTGTGGGGCATGTGAACGCGGACCCTATGTGAAGGTCAGAGCCGGTTCAACCCGAGGACTTGAGCCTCGACCGTAGCCGCAGCACGGCCTTGGAGTGAAGCTGGGAGACGCGGGACTCGGTGACGCCGAGGACCTCGCCGATCTCGCGCAGGGTGAGGTTCTCGAAGTAGTAGAGCGCGACGACCAGCGTCTCCCGCTCGGGGAGGTCCTGGATGGCCTCGGCGAGCCGGTCCTTGACCTCGCTCGTGTCGAGCGCTGCCTGCGGGTCAGGAGCGCTCTCGTCCTCGATGGTGTCCAGCAGTGAGACCTTGTCGCCGGAGGAGTCCGGGGTCATCCAGAGCTCCTCGAGGGCCAGAATCGAGGAGTTCGAGATCTGGAGCAGAGCCTCCTGGAGGTCCTCCTCGGACATCCCGAGCCGTTCGGCCAGCTCCGCGTCGGTCGGGGCGCGCCCGAGCTCGTGCTCGAGCTTCGAGTTCGCCTCCTCGATGTCGCGGGCGCGCGAGCGGACCGAGCGGGGCACCCAGTCGAGCGAACGGAGCTCGTCGATGATCGCCCCGCGAATCCGTTGCATCGCGAAGGTCTCGAAGCGGATCTGCCGCCGCGGGTCGAAGCGCTCCATCGCCTCGATCAGGCCGATCATCCCGTAGGAGATCAGGTCGGCCTGATCCACGTGCGAAGGCAGGCGGGCGCCGGTCCTGCCCGCCACGAACTTGACCAGGGGCGAATAAGCGACCACCAGCCGCTCACGAGCGCTCCCGTCGCCCCCCTCCTTGTATCGGCGCCAGAGCTCCCTTAGCTCGAACGCCTTTACCTCCGCTTCCATAGGCCTTTCACCTGAATCCGCGACTGCGTCCTCAAGCTCGAGGATGACTCCGAGCGTACTGGCTTTGCAACCAGGAAGGCTCAACCTGGGTGTAAACCTGCGTCGTGGACAGGCTCGAATGCCCGAGCAGCTCCTGGATGGTGCGCAGGTCGGCCCCGCCCTCGAGCAGATGCGTCGCGAACGAATGACGGAGCGCGTGTGGCGAGACTCCCCCTGCGATCGCCGCCTCACGCACCCACCGCTGCAGGCGCCGCCGCACGTCGGAGGGGTGCAGGCGCCGGCCGCTCTTCGAGACGAGCAGTGCCCGCTCGCCGTCGCGGCCGACCAAGGCCGGCCGTGCCCGCTCGAGATAGCGGCTGAGTGCCGCCTGCGCGGGCTCGCCCATCGGCACGATGCGCGTCTTGCCGCCCTTACCCTCGATCCGCAGGCGTTCGCCTTCGAAGTCCGGGGAGTCCACGTCCAGGTTGACCACCTCCTCAGCCCGCAGGCCGCATGAATAGGCCAGCTCGAGCATCCCCCGATCGCGCATCTCGAGCGGCGTCCGGGTGGGAATCCGATCGAGCAGCGTCTGCATCTCCTCGCGGCTCAGCACGCGGGGCAGCTTGCGGTCGCGCTTCGGGGTCGCGACCAGGTCAGCCGGATTGGCGTTGATCTCGCCGGCCCGCAGAAGCGCAGCGTAGAAGGCCCGGATGGCGGCGAGCTTGCGCGCCACGCCGGCCTTCGAGATCCCGCGGTCCGAGAGCTGGGCGGCGAAGCGGCGCAGATCGCGATGGCGGAGAGCGTGGGGCGCCTTCCCGAGGCCGCTCGCCCACTCGGCCAGCTGGCCGACGTCGTTGGAGTACGCGCGGCGCGTCGCCTCCGCCGCCGAGCGCACCGTCAGGTCGCGATCGAAGATGCCCAACGCCTCCCGCCACGGCCCGCTCAGAGCGGGCTCTCGCGTCGCCTCGCGCATGTACATAACTTCGCCGCTGGCCCCCTCAGCCCTGCGGGGCAAACCAGCCTTACTGGATGTAGATGGGGTCGCCGACGTCGACGCGGTCGTAGAGGTCGATCACGTCGGGAATCGACATGCGAACGCACCCGTGCGAAGCGGCGGAGCCGAGCGAGCCGATGTCGTCGGTCCCGTGGATCCCCGCGCCGTCGAAGATGCCGATCCAGCGCGCCTTCAGCGGGTCGGCGGGGCCGGGGGGGATCACCTGGCCGGCGAGGCTGCCTGCCCAGGCGGAATTGGGGACGTGCCAGGATGGGTTCACCTGCTTGTCCAGCGCGTGGTACAGCCCCGCCGGTGTCTCGAGCCCCTGCTGGCCGACCGCGATCGTGTAGGTCTTCGCCAGCTTCAGGTGGTTATAGAAGCGCAGGGTGAAGCTGCCGCGGTCGATGTAGATGTAGCGCGGATAGGCCTGCCCGAGGTCCTTCGTGGTTATGTCCGGTTTCGTCGTCCTGACGGCCGCCTGGACGGGCTGATTCCGGCCTGGTGACTTGGCGGCCTCGTTGATCTCGTCCGTCATCCTCGCCTTCTCCACGGCGAGGCCGTTGTCGCCGGCCTGCTTCGCGAGGCGCGAGCCGTCCGGGACGACGGTGGCGTCGACGGCGTCCTGATCGATCTCGTCGGAGAGCTTGTTGACGAACTCCTTGACCGCCTTCTTGTTGTACTTGACCCGCGCCGGCAGATTGGCGTCCACGGAGCCGCCGCTGGCATAGCGGGAGACCCGGTCGAAGATGTTGCCCTCGCGGCTGCGGTCGATTGCCTCCTGGACCATGCCGTCGATGTCGGCGTGCGGATTCAGCTGGTCCGCGCTGAGCGTGTAGCTCTTGCCGTCGTAGGTGACGACGACCGGCTGCTGAAGCGGCTTCACAACCTCGCGCTTGATGACCTTGCGGGCCGAGTCCGCGCTGCGCCCGCCGACGTCGACGCCGCCGATCTTGACCCCGGGCGCGATCTGGTCCTTCTGTGCGTCGTCATAGGCCCAGACCCCGACGGCGAGCAGCAGGCCGAGGACGACCAGCGCCACCACGGCGATTCCGAGCTTGTGGGATCTGTTCAGCCTCGCGCGCAACTCGCACCTCTCGGACGGCTTTCCCCTACCGAGGAAATTCTACGGACTGCGTCCCCCCTCACCTGCCCCGAGATGGATTCGCAACCGTGTTTGCGGGCGATTCGGCCCGCGCGGAAGCCCTCACTTTAGGATGCCCAACGGAATGCCGCCGCCCGAGTACCGGACCTGATGAGAACCAAGGATCAGGTCCGCCGCGACATCTGGAAGGCGATGGATCGCGAGGGTGTCTCCCGTTTCCCCGGCGCCGAGGGCAGGATCCCGAACTTCGCCGGCGCGAAGCTGGCGGCCGAGAAGCTCGCCGGCCATCGCCTCTTCCGCCGCGCGCAGGTGCTCAAGGTCAACCCGGATTCGCCGCAGACCCACGTGAGGCGAATCGCCCTCGAGCAGGGCAAGACGCTGATCATGGCCGTACCGCGGCTGCGCGACGTCCACCCCTTCAGGCTCCTGGAGCCCCGGAAGCTGTCGGCCAAGCAACTGCGTGAGGCCGCCACGATCAAGGGCGCGCTGCGCCACGGCAGGGTGGTCGCCGACGAGGACCTTCCCGAGATCGACTTCGTCCTCTGCGGCTCGGTCGCGGTCAACCTGAGCGGCGCTCGCGTGGGCAAGGGAGGCGGGTTCTCCGATCTCGAGTACGGCCTCCTGATCGAGGCCGGCAAGATCGACGACCACACCACCGTCGCCACGACGGTCCACCCCATTCAGATCCTGCGGGAGCACCTGCAGAGCACGGCGCACGATCTGCCGGTGGACCTGATCGCCACGCCCCGCGCCGTGATCGAGGTCGAGCGCCAATACGCGCGTCCGCGCGGGATCCTCTGGGACCACCTCCAGCCGCCCCAGATCCGCGAGATCCCGATCCTGGAGCGGATGGGGTACGCATAAACGGCTTGGCTATGCGATTTCCGGGCAGCTATTCGGACAGCCCGGCTGCTTCGAGACCCTCCGAGCGGTCGTAGTACTCCTCGATCCGACTGATCTTCCCGTCTCGAAAGGTCGCGACCTGCGCCTGCTGGAGCTCCACCGGGACACCGGAGGTGGGGCCCCGGCCGGAGAAGACGATCCAGGAGAAGACCTTGTCGCCGCCGTCGATCATCTCCTCGACCCGGAACTCAACTTCCTCGAATGCCCCAAACCATTGGCCGAGGTAGGCGCGTATCGCATCCAGCCCGCGGTGGGTCGCGGCGTCAGGATCCTCACGGGCCGCCATCCACTCGGCGTCCGAGGCAAAGAGGTCGGGGACCAGCCCGCCTCCGCGGGCCTGCACCTCGTACTGGTGCCGCATCGTTTCGAGGTTGGCCTCCGACACCGCGCAATCAGTATCTCGCCGCGGAGTGCTGCTTTCCAGGCAAGCGGCAACCCAGGCGGCGAATAGGCTTTCCACGTGCCAAGTCGAGAGGCAGTGCTTGGATTTCTGTTCGGCCTCGCGGTGTTGATGATCGCCTACGGAATCCTGGGTGACATCCCCGCCGTGATCGCCGCCGCCATGATCCCGCTGATCTTCGCCGGCTGGATCTTCTTCTCGATCCGCGACTGGATTCGCCGCCGCCGAAAAACCTCCACTTAGGACGAAGAGCGGCGGTTCGCCGAGTAGCCGTCAGTAACCGCGAGATACTGGGCGGGCGATGTCGGAGGAGAACGTGGAGATCGCGCGCAAGCATCTCGACGCCCTCAACGCGTTCCTGCGAGGGGAAATCTCCAGCGAAGCCTGGCTGGCCCTCTGGGACGAGAAGGCGGAGTTCTATCCCCTGCGGGCTCAGTTGGAGGGCGAGTCCTATTTGGGCCATGACGGGCTGATGCGATTTGTGGCCGAGCTGACCGAGGACTTTGAAGAGGTGCGCTTCGAGATCGAGGAGACTCGAGACGCCGGAGAGCAGGTGGTTGGTATTGGCCGGTTCCGGGCTCGCGGACGAGCGAGCGGCGTCGACATCAACGTCCCAGTTGGCGCTGTTCAGAGGGTGAGGCGGGGCAAGATCGTCTACACGCGCTTGTTCTCGGAGCCAGCCGAGGCCCTCGAAGTTGCCGGGCTTCAGGAGTAGTCGATGTCAGAGGGGAACGTGGAGGTTGTGCGCCGTACCTTCGAAGCCTTCCAGCGCGGCGGACCCGAGGCGATGCTCGTCGAGCTGTTCAGTGACGACGTCATCACTTATCGCCATGAGCCGGACAGAGCGACCCTCTACGGCAAGGCGGGATTCCGTGACGCCGTCGCCGACTGGACGGAGGATTTCAGCGAGTGGCAGGTGCTTCCCCAGGAGTTCACCGGTCTGGGCGAGCGGGTCCTGGTTCGGGTTCTCCAGGTAGCGCAAGGGAAAAGCAGCGGCGTCCGTGTGGAGGAGGACTGGTGGTTCCTCTTCGAGCTGACCGGTGGCAAGGTGTCGAAGATCAGCTTCTATTCCAACCCCGCCGAAGCCCTCGAAGCCGCCGGGCCGACGGAGTAGCTCGCTCCTTGCCAGCCCGCCGCCGGTAGGGGTAGGGTGCCCGGCACCTCAGCCCAATCCCGATCTTGGGAGGGGGCGTAGTTCGGGCCGAGGTCCAACCAGCGAAGAAGGGGAGTTTTGATGACGAGCTCGAAGGGACGTCGGCCGTCGCCGGCGATGATCGTGGCGTTGGCGGCTCTGGTCGTGGCATTGGCCGGAACGGCGATGGCCGCGCCGACCGCGATCAAGAGCATCCTCAACAAGAAGGAAAAGAAGCAGGTCAAGAACATCTCGAAGAACCAGGTCAACGCCCTGGCGCCCGGTCTCTCGGTGAAGCACGCCGACACGGCCGGAAGCGCCGACCGGGCGAAGCAGGCGGACAACGCCGACGCCCTCAGCGGCATCACGGTCGTGGGCACGGCCGACATCGAGGGTCCCGGATTCCTGACGAACAACACCTGCGTCGAGAAGTCGAAGACGGTGACCGGCGCGAAACCGGGCGATCACGTGGTCCTGACGGCTCCGAACGGCTGGCCGACCTACGAGAAGGCGACCCTGGTGGCTCACGTCACCGCTGACACGGTCGCCTACGACATGTGCAACCTGACCGGTGCCATGCAGAACTACGGCACCGCGCCGCCGGTCCGGGCCCTGGTCTTCAGGTAGACCGAAGGCGGACTCAGCGACCTCCGCGACGGGGGCTTCACCGGCCCCCGTCGCGGTAGGTTTCGCCGTGTGAGCAGCACGGCCGCGGAACGTCCCACCCGCGACGAGCTCCGGCGGATCGCGTCGGACACCGCCTACGCGGTGCGGCTCGCGGCAGGGCGGGTGGAGCTGCCGCCCGCAACACCTTCGGACGGCCCAGACCCCTACGGCAATCCCCACCCCGAGTGGCTGCGGATCGATTGGCGCGAGCACCTGCGGCAGATCGACGTGGTCGGAGCGACGGTCAACTACTCCGAGATGGGGGACGGGCCGCCGCTCCTGTTCGTCCACGGCCTCTCCGGCTGCTGGCAGAACTGGCTGGAGAACATCCCCCACTTCGCCCGCACCCACCGGGTGGTCGCGCTCGACCTACCCGGCTTCGGCGCGAGCCCGATGCCACCATGGGAGATCACGATCCCCGCCTACGGCCGCCTGGTGCGTGACTTCTGCGAGCGGGTCGGGATCGACCGCTGCTCGATCGTCGGCAACTCGATGGGGGGCTTCATCGCCAGCGAGGTCGCGATCACCGAGCCCGAGCGGATCGACGATCTCACCCTCGTCTCCGCGGCCGGGATCACCTGGGCCAGCGCGCGCAAGGAACCGGCGGAGATGGTGGCGAGGGTCGGTCGGGCGGCCGCTCCGCTCGCGCTGCGGTTCGAGCTCTCGGCGATCCGCCGGCCAAAGATCCGCGATCGTGCGTTCCGAGGTGTTTTCTTCGACCCGAACAACCTGCGACGGGAGCTTCTCTGGGAGAACGTCGTCCCCGCGTTCCACAGCCCGGGCTACTTCGACGCGATGCGGAACCTGGTCGGCTACGACATCCGTGACCGCCTGGAGGAGATCGGGGTGCCGACCCTGATCGTCTGGGGCCGGGACGACCGCGTCGTCCCCGTGCCAGCCGCCCTCTCCTACAAGAAGCGGATCGGAGAGAACGCCGAGCTGGTCATCTTCGATCACTGCGGGCACGTTCCGCAGCTCGAGCGGCCCCTGCGCTTCAACCGGCTGCTCGAGGGCTTTCTCGAGCGCGGCGGTTCGCTCGGCTAGGACGTAACGGCGCCCTCAGAGGCCGAGGAAACGGCGGCCGCGTACTTCGCCATCACGCCCCGCTCATAGAGGGGCTGCGGCGGCTCGTAGGCCTCGACGCGCCTCGCGATCTCCTCGTCTGAGAGATCGACGTCCAGCCGTCGGGCGTCGATGTCGATCGTGATCTGGTCGCCATCCTCGACGGCGGCGATCGGGCCACCGCGGATCGCCTCGGGGGCGACGTGCCCCGCCATCAGGCCATGTGTGGCTCCGGAGAAGCGGCCGTCCGTGAGCAGCGCCACCTGGTCGCCGATGCCCTCGCCGACCAAAGCCGCGGTCACCTGGAGCATCTCGCGCATCCCGGGACCGCCGGAGGGGCCCTCGTTCCGGATCACGACGACGTCGCCCGGCTTGATCCCCTGCTTCTCGACCACGGCGAAACATTCCTCCTCGGAGCCGAAGACGCGCGCGGGACCCGTGTGCTTCCGCCTTTCCTCTCCGGCGACCTTGACCACGCAGCCCTCCGGCGCGAGATTGCCGCGCAGGATCACGAGGCCGCCGGTGGGCTTGAGGGGGTCCGAGAGCGGGCGCACCACCTCTTGACCGGGGGTCTCCTGTGAGGCGTCGGCCTCCTCGCCGATCGTCCTGCCGGTGACGGTGATGCATTCGCGGTGGAGCACCCCGGCCTCGTCGAGCCGCTTCGCCAGCACGCCCACGCCGCCCGCCTCGTAGAGGTCCTTGGCCACGAACCGCCCCCCCGGCTTGAGGTCCCCGAGCAGCGGCGTGCCGTCGGAGATCCGGTCGAAGTCGTCGATCGTGAGCTCGATGCCGGCCTCGTTGGCGACCGCCAGGAGGTGAAGCACTCCGTTGGTGGAGCCGCCCGACATGGCGACCGTGGCGATGGCGTTCTCGAGCGAATCCTTGGTGATCACCTGGCTGGGCCGCAGGTCATCCGCGAGGACCTGCATCACGAGCTCGCCGCACTCCCGCGCCACCTGCTCGCGGGCTCCTGCGACCGCCGGGACCATGCTCGTGCCCATCGGGCTGATCCCCATCACCTCGAAGGCGGAGGCCATCGTGTTGGCCGTGAACTGGGCGCCGCAGGCGCCTGCGCCCGGGCTGGCGCAGCCCTCGAGCTCGTAGAGGTCGCCGTCCGACATCTCCCCCGTGGCGTGCTTGCCGATCGCCTCGAACACGTCCTGGATCGTCACGTCCTTGCCACGCCAGCGCCCGGGGAGGATGGAGCCGCCGTAGAGCATCAGCGAGGGGATATCGAGGCGGGCGAGGGCCATCACGCAGCCGGGGATCGTCTTGTCGCAGCCCGAGAGCGCGATCACCGCGTCGAACTGGTAGCCGCGCGCGGTCAGCTCGATCGAGTCGGCGATCACCTCGCGGCTGACGAGGGAGGTCTTCATTCCCTGGGTGCCCATCGTGATCCCGTCGGAGATCGCGATCGTGTTGAACTCGAGCGGGGTCCCGCCCGCGGCGCGGACGCCCTCCTTGATGTGCTCGGAGAGGCCGCGGAGGTGGAAATTGCAGGGCATCGCCTCGATCCACGTGTTGGCGATCCCGATGGTCGGGCGGCTGAGATCGTCGTCGTCGAAGCCAATCCCCTTCATGTAGGCGCGCGCGAAGGCCCGCTCCGGACCGTCGAACACGTGGCTCGACCGGGGCCTCATGGCGGCTCCGTTCGTCTTCGTCTCAGGAGTGCTCACGGCGTCGCCTTCCAGGTCCGCAGCGCCGCGAGGTCCCGGCGGACCATCGCCGGATCCAGCTGTCGCCCGAGTGGGTGCACGTTCGCCGTATGGAGGGTGTGCTGCTCGTCCATTCGCAGCGCGAGCCACTTCGCGAGCACGTCGTCGGCATCCGGCAGCCGCTCCCCCATCTCCGGGTCGGATCCATCGAGGAAGCGCACGCAGTACTCCGCGAGCAGCTTGCCGCTGCGCGCGTCGTAACCGACGATCGGGCGGTGCGGATAGATCAGGTAGCCGTACTCCCCGCCCTCGTGCTCAAAGGAGAGAAAGCCGAGCCGCTCGTACATCTCGAGCGCCTCGTCGCCCGCGGTCGCGCGGAGCAGCTCCCGCGCCCGCTCCTCCGCCCGGCGCTCCATCGCCGGATCCCTCGCGTAGCCGGTCGCCATCAGCCGCCGGCCGCCTGAGGGAAGAAGATCACTCGCTCCGCGTCGCGCGGGACCTCCGAGAAGTTCCGGACCATCGTCGCCTCGCGCTGACCGGTTGGGCCCTCGTGCGGCACGGCGGCCCACATCCCCAGGTCGAGCTGGCGGCGGAACTCCTCCACCAGGCGCTCCTCGTCCTCGGCGACGTCGGGATCGCCTTCGGCGAGCAGCACGTCGCCCTTCCCGGGAGTCATGCGAAGCAGCTTCATGCCTCGATTATGCCTGCCGACCTGCCTCGGGAGCCGGCTTGACCGTTCCCAGCACGTCCACCGGTCCCGCCCCCGAGCCCAGATCGCGCAGGCCATTCGCCACCGCCTCCGAGGCGATCTCGCGGGCGGCGCGGGCGGCGTCGAGGGGTGTGTCGCCGAGCGCCAACCTCGCGGCGAGCGCCGAGGAATGGGTGCACCCCGACCCGTGTGAGGCGCCCACCTCGTGTCGAGGCCCCTGGATCAGCTCGAGCCGCTCGCCGTCGAAGAACCGGTCCGCCCCATCCTCGGTGTGCCCGCCGGTGACGAGTGCGACGTCGGGTCCGAGTGCCCGGACCGCCCGGGCCAGCTCCTCCGGCGGAGCCTCGGCGAGTCCGGTCAGCTCCCGTGCCTCCCCCAGGTTCGGGGTCGCGACCGCCGCCAGCGACAGGATCCGCTCGATCAGGGCGCGTCTGGCCTCGGGCTTCAGGAGCACGGCGCCGCTCTCGGCGACCATCACGGGATCGACCACCACCGGAGCTCCCCCGACCATCTCGAGGGCCTCCGCGACCGCGTCGATCGTCGGCTCGTCGAAGAGCATTCCGATCTTGACCGCGTCCACGCCCATGTCATCCACTACGGCGCGGACCTGGTCGAGGATGAACTGCCGCGGCAGCGTCTCGACCGAGACCACCTCGTGGGTGTTCTGAGCGGTGAGCGCGACGATCGCCGGGGTGCCGTGCACGCCCACCCTGGCGAAGGCCTTCAGGTCCGCCTGAATTCCGGCGCCGCCGCCCGAGTCGGAGGTCGCGATCGTCATCGCGACGGGAGTCGTACGTTCGGTTTTCACGGAGTCAAGGCTAGATGGGGCCATCCCTGGGACGGGCGGGCCCGTAGGGTCCAAGGATGACCTCATCCCCGAGAGTCGGCGCCGGCGTGACGCCCTTCCAGACCGACGCCGACGCGACGATCCGCCTCGCCGTGGCCGCGGAGGAGCTCGGCTTCGCCAGCTTCGGCACCGCCGAGGGATGGACCCACGACGCGGTCGTGTT
>DASTAI010000220.1:0-2007 GCA_035712865.1 Solirubrobacterales bacterium | reverse complement strand
CGCATCCAGCGCGCCAAACGGCTCATCGAGCAGCAGCACCCGAGGCTCCACGGCCAGCGCCCGGGCCAGCGCCATCCGCTGCCGCTGCCCACCGGAGAGCTGGCTTGGGAACCGGTTCTCGAAGCCCTGCAGGTGGACCAGCTCGATCAACTTCTTCACCCGCTCCCGGATCGTCCCGCTGCCCTCACCCCGGATCTTGAGCCCGAAGGCGATGTTGTCGAACACCGTCATGTGCTTGAAGGCGGCGTAGTGCTGAAAGACGAAGCCGACGTTCCGGTCCTGCACCCGGGTCTCGGTGTTGTCCTCGCCGGAGATCAGGACCTGCCCCTCGTCGGGCTGCTCCAGTCCCGCGATCACGCGCAGCAGGGTCGACTTCCCCGAACCGCTGGGGCCGAGGAGAGCGGTCAGCCCCCCGTCCGGCACTTCGATCGAGACGTCGTCGAGTGCGACGAAGTCGCCGAACCGCTTGGTGACGTCATTGACGGTGATGCCCATTTCAGGCCTCCTTCTCGATCGGCTGCGGGACGAAAACGGTCGTCGCGGGCGGGGCCCCCTCGTCATCCTCGATCTCGGAGGCACGCGCCGAGCGTTTCTGCAGGAAGTTCATGCTGAAGAGGACCAGCAGCGCCAGGATCGCGAGCACCAGCCCCGCGGCATAGGCGCCGGCGACGTTGAAGTTGTCGAAGAGCCTCTGGACGTAGATCGGCAGCGTCTCGGTCTCCCCATTGCGGTGGCCCGAGACCACGGCCACAGCGCCGAACTCGCCGAGTGACCGGGCAGTGGCGAGCACGACGCCATAGGCGAGTCCCCACCGAATCGCGGGCAGGGTCACCCGCCAGAACGTCTGCCACGGCGACGCCCCGAGCGTCTCGGCCGCCTCCTCCTGGTCCGTCCCGATCTCCTGGAGAACCGGCATCACCTCCCGCACCACGAACGGCAGCGAGACGAAGATCGTCGCCAGGACCATGCCCGGGACGGAGAAGATCACCTGGATCCCGTTCTCCGCCAGCGACTCACCGAACCAGCTGTTGCGAGGCGCGTACACGAGGAAGAGCGCCAGCCCGATGACGACGGGCGAGATCGCGAAGGGGAGGTCGATTGCCGTATTGAGCAGCGCCTTGCCGCGGAAATTCTGCCGCACGAGGACGAGCGCGGTCACCACGCCGAACGCCGTGTTCAGCGGCACCGCGATGCCCACGCAGAGGATGGTCAGCCAGAAAGCGTGCAGCCCGTCCTCGGACGTGATCGCGTCGATCGGCTCGCTGATCCCGTGCTGGAAGGTGCGCCAGAAAACCGCGATCAGCGGGATCAGCAGGAGCAGCGCGAGGTAGGTGAGTGCGACGGAGCGCAGGCCCCATCTCTCTCCACGGCTAAGCGCGCTCATGCCTCGACCTCCAGTTGGCGAACAGATTCAGCGCAAAGAGAATCCCCACCGAGAGCGCGAGCAGGAACACGGACACCGCCGCCGCTCCAGAGAGGTCGTTCGTCTCGACGCGACCGAAGATGTAGACGGAGGCGACCTGGGTCTTGAAGGGGATGTTCCCGGTCAGGAGCACCAGGGAGCCGAACTCACCGATCGCGCGAGCGAAGGCAAGGCCGCAGCCCGCGACCATCGCCGGCGTCAGATTGGGCAGGATGATGCTGCGGAAGATCCTGCGGTTCGAGGCACCGAGCGACGCCGCGGCCTCCTCCATCTCCTGATCCAGCTCCATCAACACGGGCTGCACGGCTCGCACCACGAACGGCAGAGTCACGAACAGCAGGGCGGCGACAACCGCCGCCCTGGTGTAGGCGAGATGAATTCCGACGGGCGAGTTCTGCCCGTAGATCGCCAGCAGGGTCAGTCCGGCGACGATCGTGGGCAGCGCGAAGGGCAGGTCGATCACCGAGTTCACGTTCCGCTTGCCGGGGAATTCGTCACGCACGAGAACCCACGCGATCAGCGTCCCCATGACTGCGTTGATCACGACCACGATCAGGGACGTGATCACGGTGAGCTTGAGCGCC
>DASTAI010000219.1:0-3465 GCA_035712865.1 Solirubrobacterales bacterium | reverse complement strand
GGGCCCGTGGGACATCCACTACGTCGACCGCCTGCTGGCGCAGCTCGAGGCCGCGGCGGGCCTGAAGCGGCCGATTCTCGTCCACGCCATCCTCGAGACCTCGCTCGGCGTGGTGAACCTCGAGGAGATCGCCACCGCGAGCCCCCGGATGCAGGGAATGAGCTTCGGGCCTGCCGATCTCGCGGCCTCGCGCCGGATGAAGACGACACGGGTCGGTGGTGGCCATCCCGGCTACCGCGTGATCGAGGACCCGGACCCGGACAACCCGGACGCGGAGCGCGTGACGGCGCAGCAGGACCCCTGGCACTACTCGATAGCCCGCATGGTCGACGCCTGCACCTCGGCGGGACTCCTGCCCTTCTACGGGCCCTACGGCGACATCAAGGACACCGAGGGGTGCGAGACCCAGTTCCGCGCGGCTTTCCTGCTCGGCTGCGTGGGCGCCTGGTCCCTCCACCCGGTCCAGATCGAGATCGCCAAGAAGGTGTTCAGCCCTCCGGCGGAGGAGGTCAAATTCGCCAGGAAGGTGATCGAGGCGATCCCCGACGGCGCCGGCGTACACATGATCGACGGGAAGATGCAGGACGACGCAACCTGGAAGCAGTGCCAGGTGATGGTCAACCTCGCCGAGATGCTCGCCAAGAAGGACCCCGAGCTGGCCGAGGCCTACGGAATGTCGAACGGCCAGGCCGTCGAGGCCAAGGCCAAGGCCTAGCGCTCACCGGTGGCGGGTCCATTCCGCTGCACGCAGCGCGTCCGCTACCACGAGTGCGACCCGCAGGGGGTCGTCTTCAACGCCAACTACCTGACCTACTTCGACGTGACGATGACCGAGCTCTGGCGAGAGCTCGGCGGGTATCAGGCGATGGTCGAGGCCGGCCTCGACATGGTCGTGGCCGAGGCGCGGATTCTCTACCGCTCACCGCTTCGCTTCGACGATGAGTTCGAGGCGGAGGTCGAGATCGCGCGCCTTGGCGAGACCTCGATGACCGCCGAGCTCCTGCTCGCGCGCGCTGGCGAGGCCTGCGCGGAGGGCGAGCTCCGCTATGTCTTCATCGAGACGGATGGCGCGGAGAAGGCGCCAATTCCGGAGCCGATTCGGGCCGGGCTGGCCCGCTATCAGGACGTGGAAGCCTAGGCTCGCGCTGCTCGGAGAGCCAGCGCTCGATCTGCGGGCCGACGGTCTCGAGGTCGGAGATCTCGATTCGCTCCTGGGTGCTCAGGTTCTCGAGCGTCGAGATCCCGTCCGGGTGAACCTGGACGACGAACGTGTGGCGCTTCACGGGGCGAAACGCTAGGTCGAAGCGCTCATCAAACGCTCATCGCGGCGACTAGACCGCCTCGCCGGCGAGGATTCGTGCCTGCAATCGCGCCGTGTCCTCGGCCGGCTCGACGCCGAGCGCGTCCACCAGTGCCCTGCGGCACTCCAGGTACTGCCTGAGGGCGTGGCCTCGCCGGCCGGTGCGGGAGTAGGCGATCATCAGCGCGCGGTGCCCGGCCTCGTTCAGCGGGTCGAGCGCAACCAGCTCCCGCGCGGAGTCAGCGGCATCGAGATGGTCGCCGCGCTGCTCGTGCAGCTCGCACAGCCCCGTCAGCACCCCGATGTACTGGTCGATCAGCCGCTCCCGATAGGACGCCGCCCAGTCCGCGTAGCGCTCCTCCGGGAGCGGCTCGCCCGTCCAGAGCGACCGGGCGCCCTCGAGCAGCGGCAGCGGATCGTCGGTTCCACGTGCCAGAGCTGATTCGGCGGCGGTCGTGAAGCGATTTGCGTCCACCTGGTGGTCGTCCTCGATCGTCAGGCGATAGCTCTGTCCACCGCTCTCGATCACGCTCGAATCCGAGCCGGGCGGGTCGAGCACCTGCCTGGCACGCGAGACGGCCACCTGCAGGCTGCGCCGCGCTCCGGATGCCTCGCGCCCGGGCCAGAGCGCCTCGAAGATCAGGTCCTCCGCGACGGGCTGGCCTGCGTTGACTAGTAGAAAGCGCACCAGGCGGGGATCGATGGGGCGGGCCCAGTCCGACTCCGTCGCGCGCCAGGAACCCCGGCGCACGGCGAACCCCCCGAGCACCTCGAAGCCCAGCGCCGGCATGGAGACTGCCAGGCGCTCGAGGGCGCTGCTCGCCGCCGGCGCGAATTCGGAGTCGCCGTCCTCGGCCAGTCGCCGCAATCTCCCCACGGCGCCAGGGTCGCCGGAGCGGACCGCGGGTTCGAGCGCGGCTCTCCGGGCGGCGGGATTCGGATGGTCGAGGAACGGCACGAGCTGAACGCCCTCCGGAAGGGCGCGGGAGATCTGCTCGAAGACGGGCTCCGGATCGAGTGCCTCCCGCTCCAGCGCGTCCCAGATCAGAGGCTCCAGCCTGGACCACTCTCGCCGGAGAGTGAAGCGAACGACCTCGCCCGCCTCGTCGAAGCAGGCCCGCAGGTCGGCGTCGGACCCCTCGGGATCCCCGTCGAGGTGCCGCAGCCAGGCACGGAGGCCCAGCATCCGGCTGCGGGGAAGGCGGCCGCTCGGACCCGGGAGATCGCGGTCGAGCTGCTCCAGCCCCCACTCGATCGCCTGCCCGGCCCGGCCGGGGTGACCGACCGCCACCAGAGGGGGGACCAGGTCACCCGCCAGCCAGCACTTGAAGCTGATCGGACCTCCCTCGACGCTTGCGATCGCCCGCTCGGCCGTGGTGACGGTCTCCGCGGCGTCGCCGCGGAGGGACGCGATCACGGCCGGCACAAGGGTCGCGACGAAGTTCCAGTGCCCGGTCTCGCGGCCGCGATACTGGCTGAGCTCGGCCTCGGCCTCGGCCAAGCGGCCGGCCTGGGCGTGAAAGAGCGCACACCAGGTATGGGTTGCGTCGAGGAGCCCCGGGAGCACGCCGGCGCCGCCCATCTCACGGATCCGCTGCCAGAGCCGAAGCGCGCGCTCCGGGTAGCCGCGCTCGCAGGTGATTCCCGCCGTCATCCCCAGCACGTGGGCGCGCCGGGTGAGCGGGTCGTAGCGCTCCATCTCCACGTCGGCCGCATCGAGCCGCTCGATGATCGCGTCGAGCTCGCCGGGCGGGGCATCGCGGAACGCCAGCCGCAGCGCCTCCAGCGGTTGGAGGAACGCGGCCGCCGGGTGGGCGTTTGCCCCGGCGGCGAGACGATCCGACTCTTCCCGACGGGCGTAGGCGGCGAACACGACCGCCGCGTAGGCGACCGTCGCGGGCGCCAGTGCGCCCGCTCCCTCAACCGTTGGGTCGTCCCAGCCGCGAACGACCTCGTCGAGCTCATCCACGCGCCCGGTCGCAAAGAGGGCATCGGCGAGCACGGAGCGCGCCAGCCAGTCGGCCGGCGGGTTGGGCTGGTCGCGGAATCCCCGAACCGCCGCCTGCAGCTCGGCGATCGCGCTCGCGTTGTCGCCCGCGAGCCAGTCCATCTGACCCACGAGCGCACGGATGAGCGGCAGTTGCGCGAATTCCTCTGGAAGCCGG
>DASTAI010000218.1:0-7225 GCA_035712865.1 Solirubrobacterales bacterium | reverse complement strand
GGCCACCGCCTCCGTCGGCAGATCGCCCTCCGCCTTGACGGCGACCCGCTTGCCCAGCGAACGAACTCCCCATTCGAGGGTCGTCTCGATGGGATCGGTCTCTCCGTCGCCATTGGTGTCCGCCTCCTGATCCCCGTCCCCGCGATCGATCCATTCGAGCCCCAGCACCTCGCGCACCGGGCGGCCGATCACCTGCTCGTCCTTGAGCCCCGTGAGCTCGAACGCCCCCTTGCCGAGGTCGAGCACGCGGGCCTCCTGGTCGAGCGTGAAGAAGGCAGCGCCGGGCGCAGGCATGTAGTCGTCGAGCAGCTCGAACAGGAAGCCGAACCCGCATTTCGAGCAACCCCTCGGTCTGGTCGAAAACCCGGCGGTGCGCTCCCCGCTCAGTTCTCGGTTCCCGCATTTCGGACAGATGAAGTACGGCACCTGCTCAAGGCTAGCCAACCCGTGTTGGCTACTTGTTGCCTCCAGAGTCCTGGAGAGTCCTAGAAGAGGCTCGCCATGCCCTTCGGGACGGGCAGTCCGAGATGCTCGTACGCCCTCTCGGTCAGCACCCGGCCGCGGGGAGTCCGCTTGATCAGCCCCTGCTGCAGCAGGTAGGGCTCGAAGACGTCCTCGATCGTGTCCGCCTCCTCCCCGATCGCCACCGAGAGCGTCGACAGGCCCACCGGACCGCCGCCGAACTTGCTGGCCATCAGCTCGAGCAGCTGACGATCGTGACGGTCGAGGCCGAGCCGGTCCACCTCGAGCATCTCGAGCGCGTCTGAGGCGATGCGCGCGTCGATTGCGCCACCGCCCTTGACCTCCGCGAAGTCGCGGACCCGGCGCAACAGCCTGTTCGCCACCCGCGGGGTGCCACGCGCCCGGCTGGCGATCTCATTCGCCCCGTCCTCGCTGACCTCGATCCCGAGGATGCCCGCCGAGCGCAGGACGATCTGCCGGAGGTCGGCGGCGTCGTAGTGCTCGAGCCGGTGGGAGACGCCGAATCGATCGCGGAGCGGCGTGGTCAACAACCCGGTCCTCGTCGTCGCGCCGATCAGCGTGAACGGCGGCAGGTCCAGCGTGACCGTGCGGGCCCCTGCCCCCTGGCCGAGGACCACGGGCAGCCGCCGGTCCTCCATCGCGGGATAGAGCGTCTCCTCGACTGCTCGGCCGAGCCGGTGGATCTCGTCGATGAAGAAGACGCTGCCGGGCTCCAGCCCGGTCAGGAAGGCGGCGATGTCGGCCTTGCGCTCGAGCGCCGGGCCGGCGGTCTGCACCATCGGCGCCTCCATCTCGGCCGCGATGATGTGCGCGAGGGAGGTCTTGCCGAGGCCGGGCGGGCCGGCGAGCAGGACATGATCGAGCGCCTCCCCCCGCCGCCTCGCGGCCTCGAGGAATATCCCGAGCTGCTCGGTGACCTGGACCTGATTGACGAAGTCCGCGAGCCTCGGCGGCCGCAGCGAGCGGTCGAAATCGTCATCCGCGCCGACCGCGCGGGCGTCGTGAATGACGATCTCCTCTTCGTCGTCGACGCCGGGAGTCCGGATCCCCTTGCCGGGTTCGATCTCGGTCACGAGGCCTCCATCAACGCTTCGCCTCCTCAGCTTCGCTTCCGGGGGCTACGCGAATCATGCACGTGCCGCGGCGGCGCTGCGAAGCGCCGATTGAACGATCTCCTCCGGGCGCTCTCCCTCGGCGGCGGCGAGCAGCTTCTCGGCCTCCTGGGGCGTGTAGCCGAGGTTGAGCAGGCCCTCGCGCGCCAGCGACCTCGGATCCTCCTCGCCGGGCGCCACGGTCGTGGAGTCGGCATCGGCCTCGATCTCACCGGCCACCTTGTCCCGCAGCTCGACGATGATCCTCTCCGCGGTCCGCTTGCCGATGCCGGGCACGGCCTGGAACCGCTTTGCGTCGCCGGCGGCGATCGCCCGCAGGAGCTCCCGCACGGGCCCGCCGGAGAGGGCGGCCATCGCCACCTTCGGACCGACGCCGCCGACCGAGATCAGGTGCAGGAAGAGGTCGCGCTCCTCCTCGCTCGCGAAGCCGTAGAGGCTGAGCGCGTCATCACGGGCGACCAGATGCGCATGCAGGGATGTCCGCTTGCCCCGAGCCGGCACCGACTTGAGCGTCTCCGCGGAGACCGACAGCCGGTAGCCGACGCCGTTGGCGTCGATCACGACGTGGTCGGGACGGCGAACGAGAACCTCGCCACTGACTGAGGCGATCATGATTCGGGATTCTGCGGCCGGGACCGGATGCCTTCACCGGGCCCCGGCAGGCGGCCGCTAGCCCGCAAGCTGCTCCCGGGCGACCGGCCGGCTGGTTGACGCGGGCTGCCGCCCGAAGTGCTCCGTGTAGCGAGCCGCGGCGCCGCCCGCGTGACAGATCGCGACGGCGAAGGCATCCGCTGCATGGTCCGGCGTCGGCGGGGACGGCAACCCGAGCAGCGTCGCGACCATCCTCTGCACCTGTCCCTTGTCCGCGGAACCCGAGCCGCAGACCCCCTTCTTCACTGCCTGCGGCGTGTAGTCGAAGCAGGGAACGCCGTGGATCGCAGCCGCCAGCAGGGCGACCCCGCGGGCCTGTCCCACGCTCACGGCCGAGCTCACGTTCTTCCCGAAGAAGAGGTCCTCCAGCGCCATCGCCTTCGGCTCGTGCCAGCGGATCAGTTCGCCCAGGGACTCATGCAGCCTGCCGAGCCGCTGCTCGATCCGCATGCTCTCCGAGGTCTCGATCACGCCGCCGTCGAGGGCCACCATCCGCTCGCCGACGGTGCGAACCACACCGAACCCGGTGTTCGCGATACCCGGATCGATGCCGATCACGATCACGCACCTTGATTCTCCGAGTCGGGTCGGATGTCCTTCGTAAAACAGCGTCCAGCCGCCGAGGGCCGGAGCAGGGCGGGTCAGCTCGCGGCGGCGGCCCTTTCGAGGATCTCCTCGGGGACGTCGAAGTTGGCGTGCACCGAGTCGACGTCCTCGTGATCTTCGAGAGCGTCCATCAGGCGCAGCAGCGACGGCGCGCCGCTCTCCCCCACCTCGACCGTGCTCTTCGGCTCCATGGAGAGCTCGGCTGACTGCACCTCGACGTCCGCGTCCTCCAGTGCCGAACGGACGGCGGCCAGGTCGGTGGCGGCTGTCGTGATCTTGAGCAGGTCTCCGTCCTCGGTCACGTCCTCGGCGCCCGCGTCGATGGCGGGCATCAGGTCGTCCTCGCTGTAGCGCCCCCCGTCGACCAGGATCACGCCGCGGTTCTCGAACTGCCAGGCGACCGATCCCGGCTCGCCGAGGCTGCCGCCGTGCCTGTCGAAGAGATGGCGAATCTCGGCGCCCGTCCGGTTGCGGTTGTCCGTCAGCGCCTCGACCATGATCGCGGCCCCGCCGGCTCCGTAGCCCTCGTAGGTGACGCTCTCGATAGCGGCGGCGTCGGCCCCCTCCCCGGTCCCGCGATCGATCGCACGCTGGATGTTGTCCTTGGGCATCGAGGCGTCCCGCGCCTTCTGCACCGCGAGCCCGAGCGCCGGATTGGCCTCGACGCTGCCACCGCCGTCCCGAGCAGCCACCGTGATCGCGCGGGCGAGCTTGGTGAACAGCTTGCCGCGCCGGGCGTCGGCGGCGCCCTTCTTGTGCTTGATCGAGGACCACTTCGAGTGACCGGACATGGCCACCGATTCTAGGAGCAGGCAGCGGAACGAAACGGGGCGCCCGCGGGCGCCCCGTTCCCCGCTCCCTGCCCAGCGAGCCCTATTTCCGCGGATTGGTCGTCTTGATCTGCAGGAACCAGCACGCCAGCGATCCCGCCGGGTGCGCGGCGTCGTCATCCTCGACCAGCAGCGACCAGGCGGCGTTCGTCGCCTTCTTGTCACCGAGGCCATTGAGCAGCCCGAGGCTTTCGATCGGACCGAAGAAGCCCGCAAACGGAGCCTGGAGCCCGGGCGTATCGATCCTCGTCGGCGTGTTGCTGTCGAAGATCGTGAACGTCCCCGCGCAGCTCGCGGGGCCAGCGCCGTAGTTGTTCCCGTCACCGCCGACGTCGTGCGAGAGGTTGATCACGCCGCGGGGGCTCGCCAGGTACACCTCGATGTCCTTGGCGAACGGGTGCTGGATGCGGACGCCGACGTTGACGTCCTTGATCTTGCCCCGCGGGTTGAGCCCCTTGACGTGGATGACCGAGCGGGCGAGCTGCGTCGCCTGGCCGGCACCATCCGGGATCGGGATCGCGACGCCGCCGGTCGGCGCGCCGACTCCGACCTCGTAGGTCTTGGTCACGGTCTTCTTCCTCGCCTGGGCCGCGGGTACCGCCGCCAGCAACCCCACGAGCAGAGCCGCGGTGGCCAGCAGCGCCACCCGGGTCAGCCTGCCTGCCTTCATCGTTGATCCCTCCTGTCGATGGAGGGCTCGATCTCCCCAGCCGAGCACCTACCGATTGTGCCCGCTCTAACCCGTCCTGCCGGGTGGGGTTGCGCTAGACCACGAACTGGCCGTCGCGTTGCAGGGCGTCACCGTCGACCTCGATCTGCCCGCCCTTCCGCAGGTCGCAGATCATGTCCCAGTGAATCGCGGACTCGTTGACGCCCCCCGTGTCCGGGTACGAGCGACCGACCGCAAGATGCACCGTGCCGCCGATCTTCTCGTCGAGCAGGATCTCTCCGGTGCCGTTGGTGATCCCGTAGTTCGTGCCGATGCCCAGCTCACCCAAGCGCCGGGCGCCGTCGTCCGTGTCGAGCATCTCGATCAGGAAGTCCTCGCCCTTCTCGGCGCTCGCGTCCACCACCCTGCCGCCTTCGAACCGGAAGCGGACACCCGCAACCTCGCGCCCGGCGTAGGTGGCCGGCAGATGGAATCTGATCTCGCCCTCGGCCGAGTCCTCGATCGGTCCCGTGAAGAACTCTCCATCCGGCATGTTGTGCTTGCCGTCGGCGGCGATGAACGTGCGGCCCTCGATCCCGAGGCGAAGATCGGTGCCCTCCCCCGTCACGTGTACCTCCGAGCGCCCCTGAATCCAGTCGGCGAGCCTCTTGGTCTCCTCCGACTGGCGCCCCCAGGCGCCGACGGGATCGGGGTCGGTCGCGAGGCACGCGCCGTAGTAGAAGTCCTCGTACGCGCTCAGGTTCATTCCGGCCTCAGAGGCGTAGGCGTTCGTCGGGAAGAGGGTGAGCGCCCACCGGTAGCTCCCCTCGGCGCTCCGCTCCATCGCCCGCTTCATCAGCCGCTGGGTCGCCGCCTGCCGCTTCGCCTGCCGCTCCGGCGGAACCTGTGAGAGCGCGCGGGTGTTCTGACTCGCCATCACCGCGATGCGCACGTCCGCGTTCTCCACCGCCCACTCGGCGACGGGTGAGACCCATTCGAGCTGCGCGTCGGAGGCGTTCTCGAAATACGCGGACGACTGTCCTTCCAGCGCCATGTTGACGATGGGATTGCCGCCGGCGCGCAGAACCTCCTCGTAGACGGCCTGCAGCAGTGGCTCGGCCGCCGACTCGCCCTCGATCGTGCAGACGTCGCCCTCGGCGACCTGCGTCGAGTGGCGGACGAGGATCTGCGCCAGCGCCGTTACGCGGGGATCTCTCATGCCGCCCGAAACCTAACGGTGTGCTCGCTCGGCGCGCCTGGCCGACGTGCACATCGCCATGAACGCGGCGTGCAGCCGGCTGTCATCGGTGAGCTCTGCGTGGAACGCGACGGCGAGAACTCCGCGCGCGCGGAGGGCGACCGGATGACCGTCGACCTCCGCCAGCACCTCGACCTCAGGCCCCGCCTCCTCCACCCAGGGAGCGCGGATGAAGACCGCACGGAGGGGTTCATCGCCGAGTCCCTCGATCACCAGGTCCTCCTCGAAGCTCTGCCGCTGACGGCCGAAGGCGTTGCGCCGGCAGAGATAGTCCGCCAGGCCGAGGTGGTCACGGTCGCAGACGATCATTCCCGCGCAGCTTCCGAGGATCGGCAGTCCCTCCCCATGCCCGGCCCGGATCGCCCCGTC
Organism: Solirubrobacterales bacterium; assembly: GCA_035712865.1. GTDB lineage: Bacteria > Actinomycetota > Thermoleophilia > Solirubrobacterales > 70-9 > DASUPK01. The sequence goes on along the minus strand of DASTAI010000218.1, from coordinate 1,267 downwards.
GAGTCCCTCGCGTTCCATGCCCATCGTGATCGTGGTGGACTCGCCGCCCGGAATCACCAGGCCGTCGAGCCCCTCGAGCTCGGCCGGATTGCGCACCTCGGTGACGTCGGCGCCGATCCCCTCCAGCATCCTGCGATGGGCCTCGAAGTCGCCCTGGATGGCGAGGACGCCGACGCGCAGATTCAAGAACCGCGGCCCTGCAGGAGTCCGCCGTCGGCCGCCAGGGCTTCGATCTCGAGCCCGGGCATCGCCTCGCCGAGCTCCATCGAGGCCTGGGCGACGCGCTCGGGGTCGTTGAAGTGGGTCGTGGCATCGACGATCGCCCGCGCGCGTCTGGCGGGATCCTCGCTCTTGAAGATCCCGGATCCGACGAAGTTGCCCTCGGCGCCGAGCTGCATCATCAGCGCCGCGTCGGCGGGGGTCGCGATCCCGCCCGCACAGAAGAGCGGAACCGGAAGCCGGCCGTTCCCGGCCACGTCATGGACGACGTCGAGCGGCGCCTGGTGCTCCTTCGCCGCCGAGGCGAGCTGCTCGGGCCGCGAGGACGCGAGCTGCTTGATGCCGTCGGTTATCTCCCGCATGTGGCGGACCGCCTCGACGATGTTCCCGGTCCCCGCCTCGCCCTTGGAGCGGATCATCGCGGCGCCTTCACCGATTCGGCGAAGAGCCTCCCCGAGGTTGGTCGCGCCGCAGACGAACGGGATCTCGAAGGCGAACTTGTCGATGTGGTTGGACTCGTCGGCCGGCGTCAGCACCTCGGATTCGTCGATGTAGTCGACCTCGAGGGACTGCAGGACCTGGGCCTCGGCGAAGTGGCCGATGCGGGCCTTCGCCATCACCGGGATGGTCACGGCCTCCTGGATCTCCCGGATCTTGGCGGGGTTGGCCATGCGGGCCACCCCGCCCTGGGCGCGGATGTCGGCGGGTACGCGCTCGAGCGCCATCACGGCGCAGGCCCCCGCGTCCTCGGCGATCTTCGCCTGGTCCGCCGTGGTCACATCCATGATCACGCCGCCCTTGAGCATCTCGGCGAGGCCGGTCTTCACTCTGAATGTCGCCCGCTCACCCATCTCTGACTCCATAGTAGAAGGCGCTACCTATCGCACGAGTGATCGGGACTGATGAATATCGATGAGGACGTTTGCCTCATTGGTGGGTGGGCAATCTCTCCCTACCTGTCGTTTTGGGGGTTCTGGCAGGGAGGCGTAAACGCAGTTTGGGGTCCCTTCCCCCGGACCCCAGGAATCAGGCTGCAGGCCCGGATCGC
>DASTAI010000217.1:0-4134 GCA_035712865.1 Solirubrobacterales bacterium | reverse complement strand
TGCGCGAGTGAGCTTCGTGCTCGCGATCACTCGCGACGACGTCGCGGACTACGTCAACGAGATCTTCCTCGTCTACTTCATCCTGATCTTCATCCGGATCCTGCTGTCCTGGATCCCACGGATGCCCTACTACCCGTGGCTGCGCGCGACCGTCGACTTCATCCACCAGGTGGTCGACCCCTATTTGAACATCTTCCGGCGGGTGATCCCGCCGATCGGCGCCGGTGGAATGGGCATCGACATCAGCCCGATCCTGGCGATCATCGTCCTCAGCATCGTCTGGCGGGTGGTCGTGTCGCTGATCGCCGGTTGAGGAACCGAGGCCTCGCACTGATCGTTCCCGGGCTGGCGGCCTGCGGGTTGGTCGTCGCCCTCGATCAGGGCACCAAGGCGCTGGCGACCTCCCTGGTGAATCCCGGCGAACGGGTCGAGGTCCTGCCTTTCCTGCACATCGAGAACGTCCGAAACGAGGGCGTCGCCTTCGGACTGGGTGGCGACATCTCCGCCGCTCTGATCGGGGTGACGCTCGTCCTCCTCGTCGGCCTCCTCGTCTTCCTGGCGCTTCGGGGTGGAGGCGGGTGGGGCGTCTGGCTGCCGGCGGCGTTGCTGCTGGGTGGAGCCCTGGGGAACCTCGCCGACCGGGTCCGCGATGGCGCGGTGATCGACTTCATCGACCTGCCGCTGTGGCCGACCTTCAACCTGGCCGACGTCGCGATCACGGTCGGAGTGCTTCTGCTCCTTCTGGATGTCGGGCGTTCCGAGAAGGGCCGCGAAGGGAGATGAGACCCGACGCCGAGAGGCTGATCGTTCACCTCGACGACGACCTCGCGGTCATCGAGAAGCCGGCCGGCCTGGTCGTACACTCGGCCCCGTCGCATCGCGGGGAGACGCTGGCCGATCTGCTCGAGGGGATAGCCGGAGGGGGAGAGGGCGGCCGCCCGGGCATCGTCCACCGCCTGGACAAGGACACCTCCGGTCTGATGATCGTCGCGCGCAATGCCCAAGCGCACAAGGCTCTCTCCGCCGCGGTCAAGCGCCGGGAGGTCATGCGCGAGTACACGGCGCTCGTCGAGGGCCACCTCGGCAGCCGGACCGGGACGATCGACGCGCCGCTCGGGCGGCACCGCCGCCAGCGCACGCGCATGGCCGTCCGCGGGACCGCCTCGCGGGATGCGCGCACGCATTTCGAGGTGATCGAGACGCTCTCGGCCGACACCCTGCTCCACGCCCGGCTGGAGACCGGGCGCACGCACCAGATCCGCGTCCACTTCGCCGCAATCGATCACCCGGTCGCCGGCGACCCCGAGTACGGCAGTGCTGGGCGATACGGGCTGGAGCGCCAGTTCCTGCACGCCTCCCGGCTCGAGTTCACGCACCCCATCACCGGCGAGCGGCTGACCTTCACCTCCGAGCTGCCGGACGACCTGGAGGCGGCCCTGAAGCGAGCCGGGTCCCCGCAGAGCCCGGGTCGGGGCGCCTAGGCGCCCTTCGTCAGAGGAGGGAGCCCCTCCTCCAGTGAGCTGATCGCGTAGTCGGCGCCGGCCTCGTCGAGCTCCTCCCGGCTGTAGTGGTGGCTGCCCACCCCGACACATTCGATGCCCGCTGCGTGGGCGCCGGTCACGTCGAGCGGGGTGTCGCCCACCGCGAACGCCCGGTCACGCTCGACCTCCTCGCCGTAGACGAGGCTCGCTCTGCGGAGGGCGACCTGGGTGACCTCGCCGCGATCGTCCGAGTCGGATCCGTAGCCGCCGAAGGAGAAGAACCGGTTGAGGTTCGCCCGATGGAGCTTGATGTGACCGGCCGCCTCGACGTTGCCGGTGACGATCCCCAGCAGGTATCCCTCATCGATCAGCATGGATAGAAGCTCTTCGACGCCCGGGAGGACCTCATAGCCCTTCGACTCCTCCACGGTCTGGTGGAGGTAGAAGTTGCGCCGTTCCATCAGCTTCGTGAACTCCCTGCGGTCCGGGTCTCTCTTCAGGACCGACTCGAAGGTCTTGCGGCCGACGGCGGGATCGGTCATCCCGGTGTCGGTGAATTTGCCGATGTCCGCCGGGATTCCGTAGAGCTCGTCGAAGGCGAGCTTCCAGGACGCCGCTCCGGCACCACCCGTGTTGATCAGGGTGCCGTCGATGTCGAAGAGGATTGCGAGTGGATCCTTGAGCAAGGGTTCCCTTTCGTTCTAGCCCCCGGCCGTCTCGGCCGCGATCGCATCTTCCAGTGCACGCTGGCGTTCCATGTAACCCAGTCTTTGCGGAGCTCGATCTCGATCCTTGCGCCAGCGGCCCCTCGGCGCCTTCTCGAGCACGAGGGTGGCGAAGTCGGTCTCGAGGTCGAGCGCCGGATAGCGACCAAGCGGATCTTCGAAGCGCTGGTAGAAGCCGACGTCGATCGGGACGACGCGGCGCTTCATCTCGACGATCCGGAATCCCAGCTCTTCGACGGCCTGGACGTAGCCGCCGATCGTCATCCGGTTCACCCAGGCGAACGGGACGTTCCCACGGCCGTGCTCGCGCTTGTAGTAGGCCCTGCAGACCGCGTCATCGAAGAGCAGGTGGGGCCAGGGAAAGGGCACCTCGTTGTAGCGGTGAGACGCGGACGGACCCCGGTAGAGGTTGAAATAGAGCCAGGCGCGGCCTCCGGGCGCGAGCACCCGCTGGATCGCCTCGAGCATCTCGATCGGCCGCGAGACGTGCTCCAGGACGGCACCGGAGATGACGCAGTCGACGCTGCCCTCCTCGACCACGTCGTCAGCCGACAGGTCGGCCTCGATCAGCTCGACCCGCGGGCCGGCGTGCTCGGACCAGGTCTCGTAGCGCCGGGGGTCCACTCCGATCGCTCGCCGGGCGCCCCCGAGCTCGGGCAACAGCGCGGGCAGCCAGCCGTGGCCGCAACCTAGGTCGAGGACGACCCTGTCGTCGAAATCCATGTCCAGCTCCCGCTGGATCCTCTGGATGCGCGCCTCGGCCTTCTCTCTCTGGCTCTTCTGATCGCGTTGGATCGGCTTCTCGCGCAGCGGCCGGGTCCGGTACTCGGCGACCAGCTGATCGAAGAGCTCGAGATCGAAGCGGCTCTGGTACTCGGTGCCCATGGCGGCAAGAAAGGTAACGGCGTCACTTGCGACGGCACCGAGCCGGGGTTTTTCGGCTCAGGGCCTACAATCCCGCCGACTTGCACCCAACCCCCGATGAGAGGTGAAGGGACGCTGCTCGCCGCCAGGCGGGTTCCCGGAGCCGCTTCGGGGCTGCCGATGTAATTCAAGCGATAGGAAGGTCAGATGGCCGAGGTAGGCATCAGAGAGCTGCTGGAGGCTGGAGTTCATTTCGGCCACCAGACGAGGCGCTGGAACCCGCGCATGCGCCGTTTCATCTACGGAGAGCGGGAAGGGATTCACATCATCGACCTCCTCCAGACGGAGGAGCTCCTGAAGCAGGCGACCGACTTCGTCACCGAGGTTGCGGCGAAGGGCGGCGTGATCTTGTTCGTCGGTACCAAGAAGCAGGCGCGTGACTCGATCGAGCAGTGGGCAGAGCGCTGCGAGATGCCCTACGTCAACAGGCGCTGGCTCGGCGGCCTGCTGACCAACTACAACACGATCAGGAAGCGAATTCAGCGCCTGCACGAGCTGCGCGACCTGAAGGAGGGCGGCCGCCTGGACCTGCTCCCCACCAAGGAGCGGATGTCGATGGAGGCCGAGCTGCGCAAGCTCGAGTACAACCTCGGCGGCGTCGCTGACATGCAGCGGCTGCCCGATGCCGTGGTGATCATCGACCTGAAGACCGAGGAGATCGGGCTGCGCGAGGCCGACCGCCTTGAGATCCCGATCGTCGGCCTGGTCGACACGAACTGCGACCCCACACCGGTCGACTACGTGATCCCGGGCAACGACGACGCGATCCGCTCCTGCGATCTGATCATCGGCACGCTGGGCGAGGCGATCGAAGGCGCGGCCGCGAGGTGGCGCGAGGAGGAGGCCCGTCGCCGCGCCGAAGAGGAGGAGCGCAGACGGCGCGAGGAGGAGGAGCGCAAGCGCCGCGAGGCCGAGGAGAAGGCGAAGCAGGAGGCCGAGGAGAAGGCCAAGCAGGAAGCAGAGGCGAAGGCCCGTCAGGAGGCCGAGCAGAAGCAGCAACAGCA
>DASTAI010000216.1:0-8487 GCA_035712865.1 Solirubrobacterales bacterium | reverse complement strand
GCTGGTTAGCTACGCGCGGCACGGATAAGCGCTGAAAGCATCTAAGCGCGAAGCCAGCCTCGAGATGAGCTCTCCCATCCCCTTGAGGGAGTAAGACGCCTGGTAGACCACCAGGTCGATAGGCCGGCTGTGCAATCGCAGCAATGCGATCAGCAGACCGGTACTAATGCGTCGAGGGCTTGACGGATTTTCTTGCTTCTGCCCTGGCCTAATGCGGTTTTCAAGGCCCACGGAGGCCGTCTCGCAGCTTTTCGGTGGCGAGATAGCGAGAGGGAAACACCTCTTCCCATTCCGAACAGAGCCGTTAAGCCTCTCAGCGCCGATGGTACTTGGAGGGCAACCTCCCGGGAGAGTAGGTCGCCGCCGGTCTTTCACGAAAGCCGCTCTCGGGCGGCTTTCGGCGTTCAGGAGCTTCGTTCTAGCGGCGGCTCACTTCTTCTTCTTTGGGGCCCCGGTCCCGGGCGTCAGCTTCCAGGTGAAGGAGTGCCGTTCGAAGAGCCTGTTGTCCGTGCCACTCCCGCTGAGAGCCCTGCCGACCTTCCCCGGGCCCTCCATACCCGCCAACGGAGTGGTCAGCTCGGTCTGAAAGGCGCCTAGCCCGTTGGGACACGGGTCGATGGCCGTCACGTAGATGTCTGAGTGGCCCGAGCCCTGGGCGCCGAGAGGGCCGCCGTAGGTGTTCCTGTCCGACCCGATCAGGCTGAATTCGACGCCGAAGTCGCCCAGGAACGGGTAACCGGGGCCGGCCGGCACCGCAATCGTCTGGGGCTCTATACGAACCGTGGCGGGGCTGCCGTCGGAGCACTCGGTGGTCGAGGAACCGCTCGCGTTCACGCTGCCGCCCGCCGAGCCGTAGACCACCGTGCCGATGCTCCTCGCGATACGCACGAGATCGACCTCCGCCGTCCAGTTCTCCACGAATCCTGAGCTCTGAGGTCCGGGCCCCACGGTGTCGGTCGCAGAGAGGTGGTAGCGCTTCGGGGCGCACTTCCACAGCGCCTTCTTGCACTTCTTCTTCTTGGCGGCCACGGCCGTTGAGCCGGCCCTTGCCTGTGTCGCCGGAGCGAGGGCGAGCAGTGCCACCGTGAGTGCAGCGATCACGACGCGTATTCGCATGATGCCGAGGCTAGAAGCGGTCGCTCATCAATTGCTCATCGCGCCGGATGCAAAAGAGCCGCCCGAGAGGGGCGGCTCTTTCTCTGCCCGTCGGAACGGGCCCTCCCAAATTGATGGAATCGGCTCGAGAGGCCCGGCGCTCTGACCGCCGGGAAGCTCTAGGCGGCGATCCGCTCGGGTACGCCGGCCCGATCGTGCAGCGGGTGCGGCGCCCCGGAGGCAAGGCCGGACGGCCGCCTCTCGCAGTCCCGCACGGGCTCCGGCTCGATTCCGTACTCGCCGAGCGTCGCGAAGTCGATCATCAAATCGGCCGCGTCGAGCAGCCGCTCTCGTATGTCTATGAGCTTTCCCATGGCCGAGAAGCTATGGACGCGCTCGGACGGAACCCGTCATTTGCAGGCGAAATTGCAGCGCCGTCAGGTGTGCTCCACCGCGAAGAGGCGCTGCTCCTCCGGTACGCCCCGAAGGGACACCGCGCCGCGGTCCGAGAACTCGATGCCCGCACCAGCGACCAGCGCCCGGACGGTGTCGGACACCCGGATCTCACCGGGCTCCGCGCTGTTTGCCACCCGGGCCGCGATGTGCACCGCTATCCCCGCGACCTTGCCGCCGACCCGCTCACATTCACCGGTATGCAGTCCGCACCTGACCTCGATCCCGCTGTCCAGCAGGCCGTTTCGAATGGCGACGGCCGCCCGGATCGCCCGTCCCGGGCCATCGAAGGTGGCGAGAAAGCCGTCGCCGGCGGTATCGACCTCCTCGCCCCTGAACGCGCGCAGCTGCTCCCTGACGATCGAGTGGTGTCGCTCGAGCAGCTCCTTCCATGCCTCGTCTCCCAGCTCGGCCGCTCGCTCCGTCGAGCCGACTATGTCGGTCACCAGGATCGTCGCCAGCACGCGGTCCGGCTCCGCCGGCGTCAGCCGGCCGGTGAGAAAGCGCTCGGCCTCATCGATGACCCGGTCCTGATCGCCCACCCAGGGCAGGTGGTCGTCACCCGGCAGCTCCACCAGCTCGGCTTCCGGGATCTGGCCCGCGATCCAACGCCCCTCCTCGACCTTGGAGTCCCGGTCGCCGCTCCGGTGGATGACCATGGTCGGCACGCTGATGGTCGGCAGCACCGCGCGGATGTCGATCTCCGTGTTCATCCGCAGCAGGGCCGCCGCGTCTCCCGGGCTCGCGCTCTGCCGGAAGTAGGTCGCGAGTCTCCTCGTGAACTCCGGGTCGCGGGCAGCGCTCGGCGCGATGCGATGGATGTCCCCATCGGCCCCCCAGTTGTCCTCCAGCTGTTCGATGTAGCGCGCCCGCTCCTCCGGCTTCTCCGCCCACGGATACTCCGGCGCCCATTTCCGGTAGGCGAAGATGCCGGTCGTCACCAGGGCGATCACCCGTCCGGGATGAGTGGCGGCATAGAGCACCGCGAGGTTCCCGCCCTCGGAGTGCCCCATCACCGCCGCCCGCTCCGACCCGACGGCGTCGAGGACCGCGATCACGTCATCCATCCGCTCCTCCAGCGAAGGCAGCTCATCGCGCGGAACCCGGTCTGAGAGCCCGGTGCCGCGCTTGTCGAAGAGGATCAACCGGGAGAACCGCGCCAGGCGGTTCAGGTACCGGGCCAGAAGCGGCTCCTCCCAGGCCAACTCGACGTTGGAGACGAAGCCCGGGATCCACAACAGGTCCAGGTCCCCGTCGCCGACCACCTGGTAGGCGATGTTGTAATCGCCGCTCTTCGTGTAGTGCGTCTCCGGCAGGAACCTAAGTGTCCATCACCGGCCCTCGGGCGTGCCGGGAGGCAGATATGTTCTGGCGCGTCCGTCCGACAAAGGGGGTTTGGGTGCCGCTCGCAGTCACCAACTACGACTTCTCGGTCTTCCTGCACGTCACGGCGGTGGTGGTCGGGTTCGGATCGGCCTTCTCCGAGTCGGTGATGTTCCCGGTCGCCATGAAGGTCAGCCTGCGCCACCTGCCGTACATCCATCGGATGCAGCTGACCCTGAACCAATTCTTCGTACTGCCGGCCGTCGTGGTGGTGGCCGCGACCGGCATCTATCAGATGGATGAGGGCCACTGGGACTATGGCGACCTCTGGGTCAGCGCCACGATCACCATTCTGGTCCTCGTCGCCCTGATCAACGTCTTCTTCTTCATTCCCACCGACCGCAGGCTGCTGCCGATCATCCGGAAGACGATCGCCGACGCGGGAGACCGCGAGCTCATGCTCGATGACCTGCCCCAGACCTATCAGCGCTGGGGGCGGGCGGAGAGCGTCATGGGCGCGGTCATGGGAATCCTGTTGATCGCGGCGATCTTCTTCATGACGACCAAGCCCGGGCTCGGCTGACCCCGCGGGCGATGCAGCCCACGGTGCTACTGGTGCACAGCTCCGGCCCGCAGGGGCCGGGGGAGGGGAGTGAGCCGTTTGCGGCGCGGCTGCGTGAGGAGCTCGGCCCCGACTACGTGGTGCTCTTCCCGGGCATGCCCTCCCCGGATGACCCGCACTACGAGCGGTGGAGCGAGCGGCTCGCTGAGGTCCTGTCCGAGCTGGACGAGCCGTCGATAGTGGTCGGTCACTCGCTGGGCGGCTCGGTCGTGCTCAAGCACCTCGCCGAGACCGGCCAGGACGAGTCGATCGCGGGCCTCGTCCTCGTCGCGACCCCGCTCTGGGGCGAGAGCGACTGGGAGGCAGAGTGGGCTCTACCGAAGGACTGGCCCGACGCGTCCACCGAGCTGCCCCCGACGTACCTCTTCCACAGTCGAGACGACGAGGAGATCCCCCTCGAGCACCTCGAGGTCTACGCGAAACGTCTGCCGGGGGCGGAGGCCCGCCTCCTCGACGGCAACGGTCACCTCTTCGACCGAGGCGATCTCGGCCAGATCGGCGAGGCGATCCGCGAGCTGGATCCCGCCTAGCGCCCGCGGCGGCCGAAGCTGTGCGGCGCCGGGAGCGAGGCCGCCAGCTCGGCCATCGCCGCCTCCCGGACACCGTCGAATGAGCGCTTGGATAGCGCGACCGGCACGGCGGCGGGGCGGCCGGTCTCGTGCGGGATCGGCGGGGCGATGTGCTTCGGCTGTGGCAGCGGCAGATCCGCCGGCTGCAGGCGCTCGATCCTCGAGACAACGACGTTGGTAGTCCCCTCGCGATGCTCGAGCTTCCCCGCCGCCTGCACGAACCCCGACGTCCTCACCGCCAGGCGATATCGCTCGACGACGCGGGGTGGCACGATCAGGTTGATCGTCCCCTTCTCGTCCTCGAGGAGCATGAACACCACGCCGTTCGCCGTCGCCGGGCGCTGGCGCGCCACCACCATCCCCGCGACCTTGACCCGCGCACTGTCGCGGGTGCGGGCGATGCCGGCGCTCGAGAGAACCTCCGAGGGGAGGCCTTGGCGCAAGAGCTCCATCGGGTGCTTGCCCAGCGTCATCCCGGTCGTCCGGTAGTCGGCCACGATCCGATCCCACGGCCCGAGCGAGGGGAGCGGGGGAGCAGGAGACCCGTCCAATGGGAAGGCAAGCTGCGCCCCGTCGTCGGTGCGGCGCGCCCGGGCGACGCCGCCCGCCGCCCAGAGCGCCGGCCGCCTCAGGTCGCGATCGGGATCGACGGGAGTCGTGCTGCCCGCGACCAGCGAATCGCAGGCGCCCGCCCAGGCGAGCCGCTCCAGCGCCCCCATGCCCGCGCCCGATCTCCCCGCGAGATCCGGGATGGTCCGGTAGAGCCCGCCCCGTCGCCGCTCCGCCACGACGGCCTCGACATCCTCGCCGGCGAGCTCCGCCACGTATCCGAGCCCGATCCGCACCGGTGGATTCCCCGAGGAGCCGGCCGCCGCGCCGATGGTCTCGACGCGGCAATCGACCTCGCTCGAGTTCACGTCCGGGGGCAGGATCTCGACACCATGGCGCTGCGCCTCGTGCACGAGGGCGTCCGGGGGATAGAAGCCCATCGGCTGCTCGTTGAGCAGGCCACAGAGCAACTCCGGCCCATAGTGCACCCGCAGCCAGGTCGACTGGTAGGCGAGCAGCCCGAACGCAGCCGAATGCGCCTTCGGGAATCCGAATCCGGAGAACCCCACGATCTGCTCGTAGACCCGCTCGGCCACCTGACGCGAGACGCCCTGTCCGATCGCCCCGTCGATGAACCGCTCCCGATAGCGGAGCATCGCCGCCTCCGATCGCTTGCGGCTCATCGCCCGCCGCAGCCCCTCCGCCTCGCCGACCGAGAACCCTGCCAGCGCGATCGCCACTTCGAGCACCTGGTCCTGGAAGACGATCGCCCCCAGCGTGTCCCTCAGCACCGGCTCGAGCGTGGGATGCTCGTAGGGGATCTCGTAGTCGGGATCCTCCCGCAGCCGCTTGCGCCGCTCGATATAGGGGTGGACCGCGCCCCCCTGGATCGGCCCCGGCCGCACCAGGGCCACCTGCACCGTCAGGTCGTCCAGGTTCTCCGGCAGCGTCCGCGGCAGCATCTGCATCTGCGCCCGGCTCTCGATCTGGAAGACGCCCGTGGTCTCGGCCCGCTGGATCGTGGACCAGACCTCCTCATCGTCCAGGGGCACCCGCGACAGATCGATCTTCTCGCCCCGTGTGCGCGCGATCTCGTCCACACACCGCTCGACCGCGGACAGCATCCCCAGCCCGAGCAGGTCGATCTTGAGGAACCCGGCGTCCGCGCAGGAGTCCTTGTCCCACTGCACGATCTGCCGGCCTTCCATCGCCGCCGGCTGCACCGGGCAGAGCTCGATCAGGGGCGTGGTCGAGATCACCATCCCGCCAGGGTGCTGCGACATGTGGCGCGGCAGGCCCGCGATCTCCGGCAGCAGCTCGGCCAGCGCCCGCCAGCGCTCGGATCGTGCCCTCAGCTTCCCCAGCGTCTCCTCCATCCGCGCCCAGGCGTCCCGGCTCGCCTCGTAGACGTCGACGGCGCGCGCGAACCGCTCGACCTCGCCGAGCGGCAGACCCAGGGCCTTGCCAAGGTCGCGGATCGCACCGCGCGCCCGGTAGGTCGCGAAGGACGCGACCAGCGCCGAGCGCTCCGACCCGTAGCGCGCGTGCACCCGCGGGATCAGCTTCTCGCGGATGTCGCGGGGGAAGTCGAGGTCGATGTCCGGGACCTCCGTCAGCTCTTCGTTCAGGAACCGCCCGAGGAAGAGGTCGTTCTTGACCGGGTCGATGTGCGAGAGGCCGGTCAGGTAGCAGACAAGCGAGCTGACGCTGGATCCCCGTCCCCGCCCGGGTGGGAGCAGCCTCCTCGCGGATTCGGGCCCGCGCACCTCTAGCGCCACCTCGCGGGCCAGTTCGAGCATGTCCTGGTGGAGGAGGAAGAAGCCCGAGAGGCGCAGGTCCCTGATCAGGGCCAGCTCCTCGTCCAGCCGGCGCTCGGCCTCCGCCCGTTCCGGCGTTCCCTCGTAGCGATGAGCCAGCCGCACGCGGCAGAGCTCGGCCAGCCGCTCATCCGCGCCGCGGTCCTCCGCGCCCGGATAGCTGTAGCCGAGCTCTCGGGTGAGGTCGAAGCGCAGCCGCTCGGCCAGCCGCTCGGTCTCCCCGATGGCCTCCGGGTGGTCGCGGAACCGCTCCGCCGCCTGCTCACCCGAAAGCAGGGCCGAGGCCATGTTGCCGCGGCGCAGCCCCTCGGTCTCATCGAGGGTGGCACCCAGCCGCACCGCGACGAACGCATCCTGGAGCGGCATCCGTGCGCGCTCGTGAGCGTGCGCATCTCCCGTGGCCACTGCAGGCACCCCGAGCTCCTCGGCCAGTGAGGCGAGCCAGCGGTTCCGCGAGCGATCGTGCCGCCAGAGCGGCCGCTGCAGCTCGATCCGGAAGTGATCGGGGCCAAAGGCCCGCAGCAGGCGGCGGGCGAGATCGGCTGCACTCGCCGGATCGCCGCGTCCCCAGGTGCCGGCGACGGCGCCGTCGCGAGCGCATCCGGAGAGGCAGACGAGGCCCTCGGTGTGCCGCTCCAGCTGGTCGATCGAGATGGACGGGGGGAGCGGGTCGCGGGTTCCTTCGCGGGTTCCCTCGTGGGCTTGCGTGATCAGCCGGCAGAGGCTGCCCCAGCCCCTCGCGTCCTCGACGAGCAGGGTGACGTGGACCGGGCGCGGCAGGCGGCGCGGCACCTCGACGGTCAGCTCGCAGCCGAAGAGCGGGCGTACCCCGACGCCCTTGCAGGCATGCGCGAACTCCATCGCGCCGCAGACGTTGTCGTGATCGGTCAGCGCCAGCGACTCGTAGCCCAGGCTTGCCGCGGTGGCCGCCAGCTCCGCCGGATCGGAGGCACCGTCCAGGAACGAGTAGGCCGAGTGACAGTGCAGCTCCGTGTACATCAGTCGCGCTGGCGAAACCAGCTTCCATCCTGCTCGCGGAAGACGACCACATCACTGCCGTCCTCCAACACCAGCTCGAAGTAACGCCTTTGCAGGGGTTTCTGCGTCCACCAGCCGTCCTCGACGAGCCACTCCTCACGCACCGACTCCACCACCAGCCTTCCGACCGCCTGCGGTTTCCCGTCCGGCCCCGTCTGGACCGGCACCGGCCAGGGCTTGTTGACGCGCTTCATGCGAGGGTGCTCCGCAGCCGAAGGCGAGGAGCAACCTGTTTTATGGCGAAGCCGTCCACTACCCGTCCTCCGGATAAGGCATCAGCACCTCCCGCCGCTCCGGCACCCGCGACTCCGGATCGACCTCGAGCACCCGCAGCACGGACTCGGTACCCGCGGCGGAGCGGGTCTGGCGCACTGCCTCTGTGATCCGCCCGCGCCGCTCCTGCTCGGGACTCGAGAGCGTCAGCTGCTCGCCGGTCTCGGGGCCGAGCGAAACGGCCTCGAGCCGCAGCGTCGTGGCCGGGGAGGGGAGCAGGGTGAGGTTGGGGACCAGGGCGTCGGCGAGCCTGGCCCGATCGGCGCTGGCCCGCCGGAGGGCGATCTGCCGCCGCCAGCCGCCGCCGGCGGCGAGACGGGCCGAAAGCCGCAGTGCCCGCACCGTCCTTCCCCGCCGCTCGTCATGCGCCAAGAGCCGCGAGATCAGGAGCTGCAGCGAGCGCTCGAGCTGCTGGCCGGAGACGGCCTCGGGCAGCTCCAGCTCCACCGCGATCGGCTCGCGCACCGGCCGGGGCCGCAGCGGATCGTCTCCGCCGCGCGCCAACCGCAGGGCGCGCAGTCCCAGCCGTCCGAAGCGGTCGGCTACGGCATCGCGCGGCAACCCGGCCAGACGACCGAGCGTCGAGATCCCGAGCCGCTCGAGCTCATTGGGAAGATCGTCCGCCTCTCCCTCACCGAGACGCCCGCAGAGCAGCGACACCGGCATCGGGTCCAGGAACTCTCGTGCGGCCTCGTCCGGGACGATGGCGCCGCTGGCGGCGGCCACGTAGGCACAGAAGCGCGCTGGG
>DASTAI010000215.1:0-5527 GCA_035712865.1 Solirubrobacterales bacterium | reverse complement strand
GCCGCTCTGCGTGCTCGAGCTTCATCGACCCCGCGGGTGAGAGCGGGTGCAACCGGGCTCGCCAGAGCGCCTCGTCCGCGTAGATGTTCCCGATCCCAGCGACCTGCGACTGCGTCAGCAGGAACGACTTCAGCGGCGCGGTCCGGCCGGCCGCCAGCTCGAGGAGGCGCTCCGGGGTGAGTTCGTCGGAGAGGGGCTCTATGCCGAGCCGCGAGGCGAAGAAATCGTCCAGCGCGTCACCCGCATCCAGAACCACCGCCTGCCCAAAGCGGCGCACGTCCGTGAACAAGAGGACACGGCCGTCGTCGAGCTCGAAGCGCGCCCGCACGTGGGTCGGCTCCGGCTTCGACTCATACAGCCGGGGCCCGCCCAGCCTGTCGGTCTCCATCAGGTCCGCGGTCTCCCCCTGCTCCGGGTCCCGCAGGAGCAGGTTGCCGGTCATCCGCAGGTGCAGGGCCAGCGTCCGTCCGCCCTCGAGGCCGAGCAGCAGGTACTTGCCCCGGCGGGCGACTGCAGTGACCTCCCGGCCCGCCACCGCTGCGGCCACGGACTCCGGCGGCTCCGGGCGGGTCAGCCGCTCGTCGAGCACCTCGGCGGACTCGATCGTCTTCCCGACCAGCTCCGGCTCGAGCTGGCGACGGACCGTCTCCACCTCGGGTAGCTCGGGCATCGCGCCCGATGCTAGTGACGCTAGTGCGACAGATGAGCCCTCGGGTGGGCCTTGAAGTAGGCCTCCTTGAGCTCCTCGCCCGAGAGATGTGTGTAGAGCTGGGTCGTCGAGAGATCGGCGTGACCGAGCATCTCCTGCACCGAACGAAGATCACAGCCGCCGCTGAGGAGGTGCGTCGCGAAGGAGTGCCGCAGCGTGTGCGGACTCATCCGGTCGCCAAGCCCCGCCGTCGCCGCGTGGCGCAAGACGATCTTGTAGAGGCCCTGGCGGGTCAACGGCCCGCCGCGGAAATTGAGGAACAGCTTTCGCTCCTCCGGCGAGCTCACCAGCTTCGGCCGGCCCGACCGCAGATAGACGCGGACGGCCGCGATCGCCTTGGCCCCGACGGGGACGAGTCGTTCCTTTGAGCCCTTGCCGGTGGCCCTGACGATCCCATGGTCGATGTCCACATCGGAGATCTCCAGAGAGATCGTCTCCGAGGCGCGCAGGCCGGACGCATACATCAGCTCGAGGAGAGCGCGGTCCCGCACCGCCGTCGGCTGGTCCCCGCGCGGCTGGGCCAGGAGCCGCTGGACCTCCGCGTAGCTCAGGACCTCCGGCAGCTTCCGTCCCCGCCGCGGCGTCTCGAGGCGCGCGGCCGGGTCGTCCTCGATCGCCTCCTCTCGTCGCAGGTGGCGGTAGAAGGAACGAAGGCAGGCGGCCTTGCGGTGGACCGTCGCCGTCGACGCCGGCGCACGCCCGTTGCCGTCGCCCTTCGCCAGCTCGGCGAGGAAGTCCGAGAGATCCCCCGGTTCGGCGGCGGTTGCGTCGCGGCCCCGCTCGGCCAGGAAGCGCCCGAACTGGAGCAGGTCCGTGCGGTAGGCCGCGAGCGTGTTTCGTGACAGCCCCCGCTCGAACTCGAGATGAGCCAGGAAATCCAACACCAGCGCCTCGTAGCGCTCGTCTGGCTTCGTCTTCGCAGACTCGGGCGGCGCAATCGTGGCCATGCCCCCTACTTCCGCGTGAACCCTCGCGTCCCTCCCCAGGGGCCCGCTAGAGCAGGTCCCTCAGCATCATCAGGCCGATCAGGGACTCGGCGTCCTCGCAGCGGTCGATCGCAGTATCGAGGTCCTCCAGCGGGAACTCGACGACCTCGATCCGCTCATCGGTCAATCTGCGCTCCGGAGCGTCGTAGAGCTCGGTCGCCAAGAAGAGCCAGACCCGCTCGTTGGCGAAGCCGGGGGTCGTGTAGAAGGTCTTGAGCTCGCGCCAGTCGCCCGCGGACATGCCGATCTCCTCACCGAGCTCGCGCTGGGCGCACTCGAGCGGCGTCTCCCCCTCCACGTCCAGCTTGCCGGCCGGGAGCTCCAAGAGCGCCGGGTCCTCGACCGCCTCCCGCGGCTGCTCGACCATGTAGACCGACCTGCCGTCGTGGGGAATGATGCAGACGGCCCCGGGATGGATCACCACCTCGCGCGTCGCCCGGCTGCCGTCCTCGTACTGGAACGTCTCCTTGCGGACCGAGAAGATCTCGCCCCGATAGACCAGCTTGCTCCCCTCCTTCTCGAGGCGGCGCTCGTGATGCTCCTCGCCGTTCATGCGGGCTCCTCGACCAGGGCCGCCGCGGCCAGTGCGTCCCCGGCGGCCAGGGCGGCGGCGAAGAACAGTCGGTCCTCCTCGATCGGGCGCCCCATATGGCTCGCCGGCAGGCCGCTGTCCCGGTACTCCTCGACGGCCGCTTCGCGCCGCCAGAGCTCGTGGCTCGCACCGCAGGCCTCTGCCAGCAGATCGTGTGCGGCGGCGTCGTCTGCGGGCGCGGGCACCAGAACGGGCGCGAGCAGCATCCGCAGCACCGTCTCGGTGTGGTGGCTGAGGCCGCGGTGGCGGCTGCGCGGATCGGCGTCCGACATCCGGGGCGCGAGCAGCGTCTCCAGGCCGAGGGCAAGCGCGGCGTGCGCGTTGTCGAGGGCGGTCATGCCGCCGTGGCCCAGGGCGGTGCCCGAGCCGCCGATTCCGGGGCCCGGCCCGACGATCGCCGCGCTCCAGCCCAGCGGACCGGCCGCCGCCCGCAAGGACCCGACCACGGAGATCGCCTCACGCTCCCCCCCAAATGCCGGCCCCGCGGTGACGTGATCGCAGAGCAGTCCGCGGCGGCGGAGCTCGGCGACGTCGGCGGAGAGCGACCCGGGCAGGGCGCCACCCGCCGTCTGCACGTACCCCACTCTCAGATCCTCGGCGGCCCTCGCCGCGGCCCAGGCCGCCGGGGCGAGCTGGCCGTGCAGCGAGACCACCAGGACGGGGATCGGGCGTCCCACCCCTTCCCCCGCGAGCGCCTCGACCGGCTCCACCGGGTGCTGGAGCGAGGAGTAGTTGAGCTTCATCCCGGTCCCAGCGCCGCCCGGGTCCTCGAGCCCGCGGGTGAGGTTGACGTGCACGATGTCGAACCCTCCCGAGCCGAGCCCGAGATCGAGGGCCTCGACGTTGACGATCACCTCGTCTCCCTCGCCGACTTGGCCGACCAGGGTGCGGTCGGCCCAGGCCGGCCTCTCCTCCCCCGCGACGCGCACCCTGAGCGGGTCGGTCCCGGTCACGACTCCCCTACGGAGCTTCAACATCTCCCACCAGACCGATAGCCGCTTCGCACACGCGCAGCATCTCAACGATCGCTTCCTCGGTGACGAGCTCATCAGGGGTGTGGTTCGCCTCGGTCCCATTCGCCAGCAGAACAGCGTCGTATCCGGCCGCGATCAGCGCGTTCGCATCGCTCCCTCCGCCGGTGGCGACGAGCTGGGGATCGTGCCCGGTGGTGCGCAGCGCCTCCGATGCGATCCTGACCGCCTCGGACTTCGGGTCCAGGCGGTAGCCGCGGAACATCTCGCTCACCTGGGCATCGACCTCGCAGTCGTTCTGGCTGGCCCCCCAGGTGCAGGCATCGACCATCGCCCCGATCGTCGCCGCCGCCCTCTCCCCGTCGACGCCGCGAGCCTCGCCGAGGATGCGGCAACGCCCCGCGACGACGTTGGAGGCCGTCCCGCCCTCGATCATGCCGACGTTCGCGGTGGTCTCCTCGTCGAGGCGCCCGAGCTTCATCTGCGAGATCGCGACCGCCGCCGCGGTGATCGCGCTGTGGCCGTCCTCCGGGCTGAGACCGGCATGTGCCTCCCGGCCGGTGAACTCCGCGAGCAGCTGCTTGTGGGTCGGAGCGGCCACGATCAGCTCGCCGATCGGCGTCGCGTGATCGAGGACGTAGCCGAACGGCGCACTCAGGGACGCGATGTCGAGCTCCTTGGCTCCTCGCAGCCCCTCCTCCTCGGCCACGGTGAAGATCAGCTCGAGTCCGACCGGCGCGGGCTCTGCCCGGTGGCGCAGCGCCAGCTCCATCAGAACCGTGACCGCCGCCTTGTTGTCCGCGCCGAGGATCGTGTCCCCCGCGCTGCGGAACACCCCGCCCTCCCGGACCACCGAGATCGGGCCGTCGTGCGGAACCGTGTCGAGGTGCGCGAAGAACGAGAGCCAGCGGTCGCTGCGGCCCGGAACCCGCGCGACCAGGTTGCCGGCGCCGGCCCGTGCCGGAGTGGCCGAGGCGTCTTCCGCAACATCCACCCCGAGCCCGCGCAGCTCGTCGAGCACCGCATCGGCCGCCTCGCGCTCCTCGCCGGTCGGACTCGCGATCTCACAGAGACGGGCGAAGCGATCGAGCATGCGCTGATCCTCCGCGGCGTTCACCGCGCGCAGGCTACGCGAGCCGCGGCCTTGACTCCCGCCGCGAGCCAGAAATAATCGAGCCCATGGAGTCCGCCGCACTCCGCCGCGCCCCGCCTCTGTCGCTCGCCGTCCAGCTCGGGCTGGTCTTCGGTCTCGTCCTGCTCGCCGCGATCGCCTGGGTGGTGACCGGCGATCGGATGGGCGGCATGGACGCCGGGCCGGGAACGGACCTCGGCGGACTCGGGTTCTGGGTCACCGCGTGGGTGGTGATGATGGCCGCGATGATGTTCCCCTCGATCGCGCCGATGGTGGTTATGCACGCGCGCCTCGAGGAGGGCAGACGCGAGAAGGGCGAGTCCACCGCCGGGACGAGCGCGCTGTTCGTCTCCGGATACCTGATCACCTGGGCGGCGGTGGGGCTGGTCAGCTACGCGATCTTCGCGATCGGCCGTTCGCTCGACCTCGGCTTCCTGGCCTGGGACAGCGGCGGTCCGTACCTGGCCGGAGGCGTGATCGTGCTCGCCGGGATCTACCAGCTGACCCCGATGAAGGACGTCTGCCTCAGGCGCTGCCGCAGCCCGATCGGGTTCCTGATGACGGCTTGGCGGCCCGGCCGCCTGGGCTCGCTGCAGATGGGCCTCGAGCACGGCGCCTGGTGCGTCGGCTGCTGCTGGGGTCTGATGGCGGCCCTCTTCGCGCTCGGTGTGATGAGCATCGGCTGGATGGTCATGGTCGCCGCCCTGATCGCAATCGAGAAGCTCCTGCCCTGGAAGGCCCTCGCCAACTGGAGCATCGCCGTCCTGCTCATCGTTCTCGGCATCGGCGTCGCGTTCTTCGCCGCCGACGTCCCGGGCCTGACCCTGCCCGACTCCCCCGAGGCGCAGGCCGCGATGGACAACATGGGCATGGGAGGCGGTTCGATGGACCAGGGCCAGATGAAGGACGAGTCCATGCCTATGCAGGGAAAGGGCGAGGAGATGCAGGGCAAGATGCCGCCCGCGACGCAGCCGATGCCCCAGGGCGGCTCGATGGGGATGAAGTAGCCGGGGCGCCGCGGTCTCTCGGCGTTGATCGCCCTGGTGGGTGCTGGCCAGCGTCTAGTCCAGCGGGTCAGGCCGAGCGACGGACGCTGATGTCCTCTGAGCTCGCGGCCTCCTCGACTGCCTCCTCGTC
>DASTAI010000214.1:0-2222 GCA_035712865.1 Solirubrobacterales bacterium | reverse complement strand
AACATGTTGCGGCGCCAGTAATCGCTGGGCAGCAGCCCGTCCTTCGACCGCCAACCCTTGGTGAACACGGGCCGCTCCCGGTACGTGAAGTCCATCTGCTTGAGCCAGTGAGGGATCCAGGCCGCCTCGTGTTCGACCGAGCCCACCTTCAGCTTCGGATACCGATCGAAGACGCCCGCGAAGATCATCGCCGACAGCGAGTAGCGCACCCAGTAGTCGGTCGTGGACCGGCCGGCGCCGGTGAGCTCGCCGAGGTTCATCGTGAACTCGCAACCGGGGACACCGCCGCGCGGCGTGCCGATGTGCAGCAGCAGCGGGATGCCGAGGTCCTGCGCCGTCCACCAGAGGCGGTCGTAGATCGGGTGGCGATACGGCCGGTCCGGCAGCGGTGCGACGGGGATGAAGGCGCCGACCAGCCCCAGCTTCGCGCAGCGCTCGAGCTCCTGCGAGGCCTCCTCGACGTCGTCCGCGTTGAGCATCGCGATGCCCTTGAGGCGGTCGGGGTAGGGCCGGCAAAACTCGGCGATCCAGTCGTTGTAGACGCGGCAGATGGCGGTGAGGAACGCGCTGTCCGGGATGCGGTACCAGAAGAGGCCCTGGCTCGGCTGCAGGCACGAGCCCCACACCCCGTCCGCCTCGTTCTCCTTGATCATGGAATGCGGATCGTAGGCGCCGAGCCGCACGTCCTCCCACGTCCCCAGGAAGTCGATCTGCGAGGGATCCTCGAACCGCTGGCCGGCCTGGATCACGGCGCCGAGCGTGCCGGCCTGGTGCCCATCGATGACCCACGCGTCGAACTTGCGGCCCGTGGGCGTCTCCAGGCGCTCCAGGCGCGGCGCCCGATCCCGGAACCTGGGCTCGATCCGCTTCGCGTACAGGTCCGGCGGCTCGACGATGTGCGAATCGGCCGAGATGAGCTTGTACGGAGTCATGACCACCTCCTCGTCACGACCGGAGGCCGTAGTACGCCGCGCAGTTGTCCCACAGGATCTTGCGCTTGCTCTCGTCGGAGATCGGCAGCCGGAGGAACGACGCCACCGCCCGCGGGAACTTCGAGTCGCCGTGCGGGAAATCCGTCGAGAACACGATGCGATCGTCGCCGATGGCATCGATGACGTGCCGCACCGGCTCCTCGTCGCACTCCACCGACACGAAGCACTGCCGCTTGAAGTACGCGCTGGGCGCCATCGTCAGCTCCCTCGCGTAGATGTCGCCGAGCCACTCCCAGTGCTCGTCCATCCGCCAGAGCAGGAACGGCACCCAGCTACAGTTGCCCTCCAGGAAGGCCACCCGCAGCCGCGGATGGCGCTCCAGGATGCCGCCGGCGCAGAAGGCGCCCGCGGTTAGCATCTGCTCGACCGGATGGGAGTAGATGTGCTTGAGCATCGTGTTGGAACCGAACTGCTCGCCCACCTGTCGCAGCTGCGACCCCGACCCCTCGTGGAAGCCCAGCGGGACTTCGAGCTCCTCCAGCGCGGCCCACAGCGGCTCGTAGTACGGGTCGTGCCAGTTCCGTCCGTTCACCTCGTTCGGCCGCAGGAACATCGCCCGGAAGCCGAATTCGCGCACACACCGCCGGGCCTCGGCGATCGCATCGCTCACGTCGAACGGCGAGATCATGCCGGCGCCGATCAGGCGCTCGGGGTTCTCCTGGCAGAACTCGTGGAGCCAGGCGTTGTACGCCCGCGCCATCGCGGCGGCGAGGCGCGGCTCCATGTCCGGGATCGCCAGCGCGAACAGCCCGCGCGACGGGTACACCACCGCGACGTCGATGCCTTCGATGTCCATCGCCTCGAGCTGGACCTTGGAAGTCCACCCGCGCTCCGCGTAGGGCCGCCAGCGCTCCTGGTTCAGCGCGTAGTTACGCCCCTGGCGCCGCTTGGTCCGGTCGGCGTCGATGGCGATCCGCCCCCAGGGCTTGCCGTCGTGGGCGAGGCGCAGGTCGCCTTCGTCCTCCGTGAGGCCGATGGGCGCGCGGTCCCGGAACGCCGGATCGATGTATCGCGGCCAGAGATCGGGCGGCTCGATGATGTGGATGTCGCTGTCGAGGACCCTGAAGGCGCCGTGGGCCATGGCTCACCTCGGTGTGCGGGAACCGCGAGCGTGTGGGCAGGAACGTAACCCCCGGCTGGCCCGGTGTCAAAGGCCCTCCTCGTCGTACAAATCCCGTTGGGGCCACCACTGAGCTTGCACAGATAACGCCGCTGTTGGCTAAACGGATC
>DASTAI010000213.1:0-7617 GCA_035712865.1 Solirubrobacterales bacterium | reverse complement strand
TCCGCCGCCTGGCGAAATCGGTCGCTCTGCATGACCGGCACCCTAGCGGTGCCAGTCGATCGGACCCGCGCTGAGGAGGTGCGCACCGAGCGGCCGACCGAGAACCTTCTGCGCCTCGGTGGAAGCGGCGATCAGCCTGGACAGGTCCACCCCGGTGCCGATCCCCATCTCCTCCACCATCGAGACTAGGTCCTCGGTGGAGATGTTCCCCGTGGAGCCGGGCGGGACGGGACAACCCCCCAGCTCGCCGAAGGAGCTCTCGAACGACTCGACCCCCTCTCCGAGGGCGGCGTGCACGTTCGCCAAACCCTGGCCGCGGGTGTTGTGGAAGTGGACGGTCAGCTCGACGTTCGGAAGCCGCTCGCGCGCGGTTGCGAAGAACTCCCCCACCTGCCGTGGGTTGGCCATCCCGGTCGTGTCGCCGAAGGCGACCTCCTCGCAGCCGAAGCCGGCGAGCTTCTCCCCGATCTCGAGCACGCGGCCGGACGGGACCTCGCCCTCGTAGGGACAGCCGAAACTGGTTGAGATCACGCCCTCGCAGCGGAGCCCGGCGTCGCGAGCCGTACCGATCGTGCCTTCCAGGTCGGCCAGCGACTCGTCGATCGAGCGGTTGACGTTCTTGCGGTTGTGCGTTTCCGAGGCGGAGAGGAAGAAGTTCGCCTCCTGGAAGCGATCCCGGAACTCGAGCGCATTCTCGAGACCCTTCGCGTTCGGAATCAGGACCGAGTAGGCGACGCCCTCGAACGGCTCGAACCGCGTCACCACCTCGGCGGCGTCGGCGAGCTGGGGGATCACGTCGGGCCGCACGAACGAGGTCAGCTCGATCCGCCGGAGCCCGGTTTCTCCCAGCAGGCGGATCAGGCGCACCTTCTCCTCGGTCGGGATCACCTCGGGCTCGTTCTGGAACCCGTCGCGCGGGCCGACCTCGCGGATGCGAACCGATTGAGGCACAGCGTCGGCCATGCCGTCAGCCTAGCCCTGCGTCCGTCTAGCCCCCGTCGCCGGTGAGGGAGCCGACCTCGATCACGCGGCGCTCGTGGGTCCCGACGCCGATCGTCCGGTCACCCTCCTTGACCTCGACGTCGAAACGCAGCTTGCGGCCGTCGACGATCTCGTTCAGCTTCGCGTGGGCGGTGCAGGTCTGGCCCTCGGCCGCGGCGGCGACGTGCTTGACGCAGACCTCGAAGCCGACGGTCGCCCTGCCCTCGTCGAGTTGCTCGTAGGCGAGCGCCGCGGCATTGCCCTCGATCATCGCGATCATCCCCGGCGTCGAGAGCACGCTCGCACCGATCGTGCCGCCGACATCCGTCAGCAGCCGGCCCTCGACGACGAACTCCGTGCTCCGCTCAGCGCCCGGTTCCAACGTCAACGCTTCGCCTCCATCAACGCTTCGCCTCCATCAACGCTTCGCCTCCTCAGCTTCGCTTCCGGGGGCTACGCGAATATCGCTTCCGGGGGCTACGCGAATCACACCATGCCCAGCCCGCCGCTGACTCCGAGCGTCTCGCCCGTGACGTACGAGGCGTCGTCCGAGGCGAGGAACGCCACGGCGGCGGCGACCTCCTCCGGCTGGCCAAGCCGACCCAGCTGCGTGCCGGCCTTCATGTTCTCGATGATCTTCTCGCCGATCTCCCCGAATTCCCGGGCCTGCATCAGCAAGGGCGTCTCGATCGGGCCGGGCGCGATCGCGTTCGCGTTCACCTGGAAGCGGGCGTTCTCCCGTGCGATCACCTTGGTGAAGCCGATCACGCCTGCCTTCGCGGCGGAGTAGACGGCCGATCCCTTCGAGCCGACGCGCCCGGCCTCCGAGGCGATGTTGACGATCCGGCCATAACCCGCCTCCTGCATCCCGGGCAGGGCGGCGAAGGTGCAGTTCAGGACCCCCCATAGATTGACCCCGATCACCTTCTCCCACTGCTCCGGAGTCGTCTGCTGAAAGAAGCCGAATTCGTCGGTGCCGGCGTTGTTGACGAGGATGTCGATGGGCTTGCCGGCGCTGTCGACGGCAGCCTGCGCCGAGCCGAGGTCGGTGACGTCCAGCTCGATCGGCAGGCCGCTGATCTCGCCCGCCACCTCGGTGGCGCCCTCGAGGTTGAGATCGCCGATGGTGACCTCGGCGCCCTCCGCGGCGAGGCGGCGCGCGATTGCGGCGCCGATGCCGCTGGCACCACCGGTGACCAGGGCTTTTCTTCCCTCGAGCCTCACTGCGCAGAGGAGCCTATTCGCGGCGCCCTGTAGCTTGCTCGCCGGTGGCAGATCCAATTCCGATCATCGGCGGAACCGGGGCACTCGGCTATGGCCTCGCCCTGCGCTGGGCCCGGGCGGGCGAGGCGATCGTCATCGGCTCGCGCGAGGCGGGGCGTGCCGAGGAGGCGGCGGAGCGGATCCGGACGGAGGTCGAGGGCGCCCAGGTCGAGGGCCTGCAGAACGCAGCGGCCGCCGGCCGGGGCCCGATCGTCTTCCTGACCGTGCCGTTCCGCGCCCAGTCGGAAACCCTGACGAACCTGAACGAGGCCCTCTCCGAGGGCCAGCTGCTCGTCGACTGCACCGTGCCGACGGCCGCCGCGGTGAGCGGCAAGGCGGTCAGGACGCTCGGCGTCTGGCAGGGATCCGCCGCGCAGCAGGCTCAGGAGATGGTTCCCGAGGGAGTGACGGTCATCTCCGCCCTGCACACGGTGAACGCCAAGCGGCTGGCCGGTGACGATCCCCTCGACGAGGACGTCCCCATCTGCGGGGACCGCAAGGTGGAGAAGGCCCGGGTGGCACGGGTGATCGAGACGATCGACGGGCTCCGAACGGTCAACGCCGGTGCGCTCGAGATGGCTCGGATCGTGGAGACGCTGACCTCGATGCTGATCTCCATCAACGTCCGCTACAAGGCTCGCGCCGGAGTCAGGATCACCTACCTGCCCGACGACGACCCCTGGGCTTGATTCGCGCAGTCCCCGCAAGCGCGGCTGAGGAGGAGCGTTGGCAATCGACCGCTGCGTGATCCTCGCCGGTGGCACCGGTGGGGCGAAGCTGGCGGCGGGCATGCACGACGTCCTCGGCTCCGGCCTCTCCGTGGTGGCCAACACCGCCGACGACATCGAGGTCGCCGGCGTGGACGTCTCCCCCGACCCCGACCTGATCACGTACTGGCTGAGCGGGGAGATCGACGAGCGGCGGGGCTGGGGGATCAAGGACGACTCGTTCACGGTCTTCAACCGCCTCGTCGCTCTCGGCATTCCCGACTGGTTCCGCCTCTCGGACCGCGACCTCGCCACCTGCCTCTACCGCCGTGTCTTCGTCTCCGAGGGAGGACGCCGCACCGACGCCCAGGCGCAGATCGCCAGGGCGCTGGGGGTGCGAGCGGCGGTCCTGCCGATGTCCGAGGAGCCTGTCAGGACCCGGGTCAGGACGGCCGAGGGATGGCGCGACCTACAGCGATATCTGGTCGCGGAGCGTGCCGAGGCCCCAGTCGAGGGGATCGAGCTCGACGGGATCGCGGATGCCCGGCCGACCCCCGAGGTGCTGGCCGCCATCGCCGCGGCGGACGCGATCGTGATCGGCCCGTCGAACCCGGTGATCTCGATCGGGCCGATCGTCTCGATGGCCGCCCTGCGCGATGCCATGCGGGCCGCGACCGCGCCCGTCGTGGCCGTGAGCCCCTACGTCGCGGGCAAGGTCGTGAAGGGACCCACGGACCTCTTCATGCAGGCCGTGGGCCGCCCGTCCACGGCCGCGGGCGTCGCCTCGCTCTACGAGGGACTGATCGACGGCATGATCTGCGACCCCGACGATCCGGACCCAGCACCCGACGGTCTGCGGGTCCTGAGTTGCCCGACGTTGATGCAGGGGCGTGACGGAAGGCGGGCGCTGGCCGAGCGAACCCTCGAGTTCGCCTCGACACTTCGTATCCCCGAGGAATAAAAAGCCGCAGAGTGGGGGATAAATCTTGCCTTACCCGGTAGCCTGATCATCCGTGGGGTCGGAGACCAGCCAATTGCATACCACTGCCATCGTTCCGGTGAAGGGGCTCTCGTCCGCGAATGGGCGGCTCAACGGGCTGGTCACTGAGGCTGAGCGCAGCCGCCTGGCGGAGGCCCTCTTCCTCGACTTGATAGTGAAGCTGCCGCGGAGCCGCTGCATCGACGACGTCCTGATCGTCACCTCCGATCCGTCAATCGCGAGGCAGGCCGGCTGGATCGGCCACGAGGTGCTCGTGCAGGAGCGGGACGAAGGTCATGCCGAGGCAGCTGCGGCGGGCGCCCTCGCCGCGATGGCCGCTGGCGCTCACCGCGTGGCGATGCTGCCCGTCGACTGTCCGATGCTCGACATCGACGAGCTCGACGCTCACCTGGGCCACTCCCCGCGTACCGCCCTGATCGTCCCGGACAGGCACGGGACGGGCACGAACGCCCTGATGCTCAACCCACCCGATCTCTTCCTCCCCGCGTTCGGCCCGGACAGCTGTGCCAGGCATGTGAGCCGCGCCCGCGCCACCGGCCAGAGCTTCGCCCTCGAAGCGGTCGATTCCCTGGCCATCGACCTCGACACTCCCGAGGACTTCACTCTGTTGCGCGACCGCCTGCTGCTCGATCCGCAGCCGGCCCCGAGGACCGCGAAGGTGCTCTGGCAGCTCGGCGACCGCGCCCAGCAGGCTGCCGCCTGACCGTAGGCGGCGGTCCGCAAGGGACATGGGAGCCGCGCGCGAGCTGCGGATCCGGCCCCTGACAGGCCTGCCGGAGCTGCGCCCGGGAGACGAACTGGGCCGGCTGGTCGCGGAGGCGGCAGCGCCCGGCGGCGACGAGATCGTGGTGCTCTCGCAGAAGGCGGTCTCCAAGGTGGAGGGGCGCCTTCGGAAGCTGGCCGAGGTTCAGCCGGGCGAGCGGGCGAGAGCGCTGGCCGCGGAGCTCGACAAGGATCCGGCCCTGGTGGAGCTCGTGCTCTCGGAGAGCACGCGGGTCGTGCGAGCCGAGCGAGGCGTGCTGATCACCGAGACGAACGGCGGCTGGGTCTGCGCGAACGCCGGGATCGACTCCTCGAACCTGGAGCAGGGATTTGTCTCGCTGCTGCCCGAGGACGGCGACGAATCCGCCCGACGGATCCGGGCCGAGATCGGCGAGGCTTCCGGGGCGTCCCCCGCCGTGGTGGTCGCCGACAGCTTCGGCCGTGCCTGGAGGATCGGTCAGGCCGACGTCGCGATCGGCTGCGCCGGACTCTCGCCGCTCGCCGACTGGCGGGGCAGGCGGGACCGGCAGGGCCGCGAGCTGGCTGCGACGCACATCGCCGTCGCGGATGAGCTCGCCTCCGCCGCGGACCTGGTTCGCGACAAGGATTCCGGTGTTCCGGGCGCGGTCATCACGGGGTTGGGGCACCTGGTGCAGGCCGAAGACGGCCCGGGAGCAAGGGCGTTTCACCGCCCGGCGGAGGAAGACCTCTTCCGCTAGGCCGGGGTCTCGTGCTTGGTCCCGATCTTCTCCAGAGGGGGCGGCTTGGTGCCCTCCTCGGTGAACTCGGGCGGCTCGTAGGCCCTGCCGGGCATGGCGCCCATGGCGATCACGCGGGCCGGCTCATCCCCCGTGATCAGCTTCCGCTTCTCGGTGGCGCCGACGCGGGCGAACACACCGGGTTCGAGGTCGTACTCCTCTCCTCCGGCCCCGCCAACCCTCAGAGTCACCCGTCCCGAGAGAAGCGTGTAGACCTCCTCCTGGTCGTCATGAGTCTGGTCGTGCTCGGGGAAGACGGTGAAGTTGGGCGGCAGGTCGATCACCGCGAGGCCGAATGAGGTGACGCCCAGTCCCGCCCTGACGCGGCGAAAGCCGCCGCCGAAGATCGCCTCGAAGTCCTCGACGCGCTTGACGGTCACATCTGGCATCTGCTCGTTACCTCTCCCACAACCCTGAGCCTAGTCGCCGATCGCGAGAACGGCGGTACCTCGAACCCTACCGTGACGCATGTCATCCAACGCCTGATTTGCCTGGTCGAGCGGATAGACCTGAATCTCGGTCTTCACGGGCACCTCCGGCGCCAGAGCGATGAACTCCTCGCCGTCCTGACGGGTCAGGTTCGCGACCGAGCGGACCGAGTGCTCGTGCCAGAGGATCTCGTAGGGAAACGAGGGGATGTCGCTCATGTGGATGCCGGCGCAGACGACGGTCCCGCCCGGCGCCAGGGCCCGCAGCGCGGCCGGCACCAGCTCACCCGCCGGCGCGAAGATGATCGCCGCATCCAGGTCGCCGGCCTCGGGGTCCCCTACCGCACCGGCCCAGGAGGCGCCCAGCGAACGAGCCTCCTCCTGCTTCTCGTCATCCCCCTCGCGCGTCAGGGCATAGACCTCCCAGCCGCGGTGGACCGCGACCTGGATGATCAGGTGCGCCGAGGAGCCGAAGCCGTACATCCCGAGACGCTTTCCCTCCCCGGCCAGGCGCAGCGAGCGGTACCCGATCAGCCCCGAGCAGAGCAGCGGCGCCGCGTGCTCATCGCTGTAGGACTCAGGGATCGGGAAGCAGAACCGCTCGTCCGCGACGGTGCGCTCGGCATAACCGCCGTCGAAGTCGTACCCGGTGAACTTCCCCTGCACGCAGAGGTTCTCGCGACCGCTGCGGCAGTAGCGGCAGGTTCCGTCCACCCAGCCGAGCCAGGGTACGCCCACCCTGTCACCTTCGGCGAATCGCGTCGCCCCCTCCCCCCTGCCCGCCACGTGCCCGACGATCATGTGCCCGGGAACGAGCGGCAGCTTGGGCTCGGTGAGCTCGCCGTCGAGGATGTGCAGATCGGTCCTGCAGACCGCGCAGGCGGCGACATCGATCAGGACCTGGCCCTGCCCCGGCTCGGGATCTGGGAGCTCATGCTCGCTGAGCGCCTCACGCGGCCGGTCGAGAATCATCGCCCTCACATCAATACGTCTCGACGATCTCGTAGAGAGTGGTCCGCTGCGCCGGTGTGCGGCCGGCTCGGCGAGCGGCGTCGATCAGCTGTGCGGGCTCCAGCCGGACACCGTGGTGCGAGCCGGCCATTCGCGAGATGTTCTCCTCCATCAGGGTGCCGCCCAGGTCGTTGACCCCCCAGCGCAGGCTCTCGGTCGCCGCGTCGAGCCCCATCTTCACCCAGCTCGCCTGCAGGTTGGGGATCGTCGTGCCGAGGGCGAGGCGGAAGGCGGCCGTGTGCTTGAGATTGTCGGAGCGGGAGATCTCCTCGACGCCGTGCGTCCGGCCGAGCAGAGTGTTGAAGGGGATGAAGCTGAGCGGGACGAACTCGGTGATCCCGCCCGTGCGCTCCTGGAGGCGGCGGATCACCCGCATGTGGCGAGCCAACTCGCGGGGCTCCTCGATGTGGCCGAACATGACCGTCGAGGTCGATCGCAGCCCCGCCCGGTGCGACGCCTCGATGATCTCGATCCAGCGGGCCACCAGCAGCTTGTTCGGCGAGATCCGCTGGCGGACTCCGTCATGGAGCACCTCGGCCGCCGTGCCCGGCGTCGAGCCGAGCCCCTGCTCGATCAGGTAGTCGAAGACCTCGTCCGGGGACCGGCCCGAGCGCTCGCACATGTAGTGGACCTCCATGGGCGAGTAGGCGTGGAGGTGAACGTGCGGTGCCACCTCCTTCGCCAGCCTCAGCCACTGGCCGTAGTGC